>CAZHSL010000018.1:0-18300 GCA_964535185.1 uncultured Corynebacterium sp. | reverse complement strand
TCATCGGCGTGTTCATCATGACCACGATGCGCCAGGAGCTCATCCCCTCGGTCTCGCTGCCGCAGATCCAGGTGATGACCACGGCGCCCGGCTCCTCCTCCGAGCAGGTCAAGGACCGGCTCACCGCGCCGATCGAGCAGTCCCTCAGTGGGCTCGAGAACGTCGAGGGGACCTCGTCGACCTCCGAGGCGGGCATGTCGATGGTCACCGTCGAGCTCACCTACGGCACCGACATCGCCCGTTCCTCGAACCAGGTCGACGCCGCGCTGACCCGCATCGAGGACCAGCTGCCCGAGGATGCGGATCCGCAGGTGATCGCGGGCGGCACGAGCGATCTGCCGGCCGTGGTGCTGTCCGTCTCCTCGGACCTGGAGCCCTCCGACCTCGCCGGCCGCCTCGAGTCCTCGGTCACCCCCGAGCTCGAGCGCGTCAACGGCGTCTCCTCCGTCGCCGTGATCGGCGCCCCCGAGGAGATCGTGCGGATCACGCCCGACGAGGACGCCCTGGCCGAGAACGGCCTCACCGAGGACGACATCTCCACCGCGCTGGACGCCAGCGGGCTCTCCCTGCCCGGCGGCTCCGTGGTCGACGGCGAACGCACCCTGGACGTGGTGCTCGGCCAGGACCTCGATTCGATCGAGAGCCTCGAACAGATCGTGCTGATCCCCGCCGACGACGGCGCGCAGCAGGACCAGCAGCAGGGGCAGCCCGAGCAGCCCCGCGCCCCGGTGACCCTCGCCGAGGTCGCCACCGTCGACCGCACCACTGAGGAGCCCACCTCGATCTCCCGCACCGACGGCCGCGAATCGCTGGTCGTGATGGTCACCGCGACCGCCGACGGCAACGTCGTGGACGTCTCCGAGGGCGTCGAGGGCGTGCTCGCGGACACCCTGCCCGGCGTGGGCGGGAACGCCGAGACCGACGTGGTCTTCGACCAGGCCCCCTTCATCGAGGAGTCGATCCTCGCGCTCGCCGAGGAGGGCCTGCTGGGCCTGCTCTTCGCCGTCGGCGTGATCCTGCTGTTCCTGCGGCGGGTGCGGCCGACGGTGGTCACCGCGATCTCGATCCCCACGTCGCTGCTGATCGCCTTCATCGGCATGTACGTCACCGGGTACACGCTGAACATGCTGACCCTGGCGGCGCTGACCATCTCCATCGGCCGCGTGGTCGACGACTCGATCGTGGTGATCGAGAACATCACCCGCCACCTCGCCTACGGCAAGACCAAACGCCGCGCGATCCTCGACGGCGTCAGCGAGGTCGCCGGCGCCATCACCGCCTCGACGCTGGCCACCGTGGTGGTGTTCCTGCCGATCGCCGTTGTCGCCGGCATGGCCGGGGAGCTGTTCCGGCCCTTCGCCCTCACCGTCGGCATCGCGATGCTGTCCTCGCTGCTGGTGGCGCTGACCATCGTGCCGGTGCTGGCCTACTGGTTCCTCAAGGTCCCCAAGGGCCACGAGGACGTCGACCCCGACGACGCCGCCCAGGTCACCGCGATCCGCGAGGAGGCGGAGGCGAAGGAGGAGCGCAGCTGGCTGCACCGGATGTACGCGCCGCTGCTGCGGCTGGTGCTGGGCACGCTGCCGCGGCGCCTGGCCACGATCGCGGTCTCCGTGCTGATCCTGGTGGGCACCGTGTTCCTGTACCCGCTGCTGAACATCAGCTTCCTGGGCGACACCGGCCAGAACATCGCCTCGCTCACTCAGACCCTCCCGGCCGGCACCAGCCTCGAGCAGTCCTCGGACAAGGCGGCCGACAGCGAGGAGGCGCTGCTGGAGATCGACGGCGTCCAGACGGTGCAGACCACCATCGGCGGCGGCGGCTTCGGTTTCGGCGGTGCGGAGAACGAGGTCAGCTTCTCGATCACCACCGACCCCGACGCCGATCAGGAGGCCCTGCTCGACGAGATGGTCTCCACCCTCGAGGACCTGCCCGAGCCGGGCACTGTCGAGGCCGCGGATGTCGCCTCGCCCACCGGCTCCAGCTCGGTGGACATCCTCATCACCGGCCCCACCACGGAGACCCGCCAGGCCGCGAACGACGCGATCCTCGCCGAGCTCGACCCGCTGCCCGAAGGCGTGGCCGAGGCCGGCAGCGACCTCGAGGCCGACCAGCCCACCGCAGTGGTGACGGTGGACCGTGAGGCCGCCGCGCAGCTCGGGCTCACCGAGGAGGCGGTCGTCGGCATGGTCGCCCAGCAGATGTTCCCCGGCGCGATCGGCTCCATCACCCTGGACGATTCGGAGCTGGACATCTACGTCGCCGGCGGCGAGGACGTCGACACCTTCGACCAGCTGCAGGACCTGACCCTGATGGGCTCGATCCCGCTGACGGACGTCGCCACCGTCGAGGAGGAGCTCTCCCGCCCCTCGATCGCGACCCAGGACTCCCTGGAGACCGTCACCGTGTCCCTGACCCCCGCGGGCGAGGACGTGGGCGCCGCGACCGACGCGGCGCTCGCCGCGATCGACGAGGCGGAGCTGCCCGAGGGCGTCGAGGCCAGCCTCGGCGGCACCGCCGCGGACATCGACGAGACCTTCGGCCAGCTCGGCATCGCCATGCTCGCCGCGATCCTGCTGGTGTACGTGCTGCTGGTGTGGATCTTCAAGTCGCTGATCCAGCCGCTGATCCTGCTGGTCTCCATCCCCTTCGCCGCCACGGGCGCGCTGGGGCTGCTGGTGATCACCGGAGTGCCGCTGGGACTGCCCTCGATGATCGGCCTGCTGATGCTGGTGGGCATCGTGGTCACGAACGCGATCGTGCTGATCGACCTGGTCAACCAGTACCGACGCAAGGGAATGGCGCTCGACGAGGCCCTGCACGTGGGTGCGGCCAAGCGCCTGCGCCCGATCCTGATGACCGCCGCCGCGACCATCTTCGCGCTGGTCCCGATGGCGCTGGGCCTCACCGGCAACGGCGGGTTCATCGCCCAGCCGCTGGCCGTGGTGGTCATCGGCGGCCTGATCTCCTCGACCCTGCTCACCCTGGTCATCGTGCCGGTGCTCTACCGGATCGCCGAGGGCCCCGGGGAGCGCAAGCGGGTGAAGGAGGAGGAGCGGCTCGCGCAGCTGCGGGAGAGCCGCGAGCGGGTCGAGGCGGAGAAGCGGGAGCGGCAGCGGGAGCGGGCCGTCGCGACCGTCTCGGTGCCGTCGGCAAGTGTCGAAAGTCGCGGCTCCCTCAAGGAGCGTGGGGGACTGGTCGGGATGGTGAAGCGGCGCCTGCGTCGCGGCTGAACCGGCCGCTGCTCGCGAGGTAGTCGATGAAGAGCCTGAGTGTCCGTCGACCGCCGCGTCCTGACTGGATTGTCCGTTATGCCCGTAGGGGATAGGGTGCTTCCTGGGTGTCCGACCGAGACGGACGCGGTGAGGAACTGACGGATCCGCACGGTTCCGCGGAGGGGGTCGGAATGCGGAGAAGCAGAGGCTTTTCGGCGGGCCGGGGTACATGAGGCGGCAAGCCGGTGGCGCTGTCCTCGCCCAGGCTGTTCAAGCGGCGATCAGTCTCGTGCTGCAGATCCTCGTCATCCGGCTGCTGGGCGTCGAGGTGTACGGACGCTTCGCAATCCTCTACGGGATCGTGATCGTGGCGACCGCTGTGATCACCGGGCTTGTCGGAGACTCGCTGGTCGTCCTGGATCGGTCCGAGCGTTGTGTGCGAGCCGGATTGGAGTTGGTCCTCGGGACTGCGGCGACGATTCTCGCTGGCGCTGCGGGGCTGACCGCCTGGGCTGCCGGATTCAGCACATCGCTCGAGGCGTTCGCTTTCGCCGTTGCTCTGCTGGCGTTCGCGGTGGAAGAGGTGGTCCGGCGCTTGCTCATGGCGCACATGTCGTTCCCGAAGGTCGCGGCAGCAGACGCGTGCGGATTCGGCGTCGTGCTGGTCGTCGTGCTCATCGCTCACTGGGAGGGGTTCCTGTCGTTAGCGTTGGTCTTCGCGGCCATCGCAGCTGGGCAGGTGCTCGCGAGTCTTATCGGATGGCGTCAGGTCCCGGAGTCGGATCGGATGCTCGTGAGCGTTCGGAACGCGCTCTGGCGGAGCGTGCTCGGCTACGGCGCCTGGCGTGCTCTGCAGCAGGTGCTGCGGCCCGGACTGTTCACAGTCGTGCGTCTCCTGGTGCTTGCTGTCGCGGGCGCCGCCGCAGTGGGGCTGCTCGAGGCTGCGCGAACCTACGCCTCGCCCCTCATCCTGGTTGTCGGAGGGCTGTCCTCGTTCCTGTTCGTGCGTTTCGCGGACCAGAAGAGAACTGGGCGCCCCGGATCGGTGCGCGATGCGGACCGTGTGGTGGTGGCGCTGGTTCTCGTGTCTGTCCTCATGAGCGGAGCGGCCATCTCGCTCATCAAGTGGGTGAGTCCGCTCCTGTTCGGCGTCGAGGTACAACATCTTGCCGTCACGGCATGGCTTGCTTACGGGGCTTCCGTGGCCTTCGTGACGCCCTACGGTGCGCTCGGGGCTGTCGCCGGCAAGCAGGCGACTATCTTTGCGATCCGCCTCGGTGACACCCTCCTCGGCGTTGTCGTGGTGCTGGCGATGCTGCTCCTGGATGTGCCGGCCTCGATCGCGCCCTTCGGGCTCGCCGCTGCGTCGCTTCTCGGCGGCCTGTGTCTCAGGCGACTCGTTGCGTCGACGGAAGCAATCTGAGTCGGGTCAGTCAGGCCCTGCCCGAAAGGGTATCCGGATGATAGATTCTCAAACCTAGCATCACGGGCAAAACGGGCAAAGGGGTGGCCATGGAAGACGTGCCATACGGTCGGATCCTGCGGGAGGGTTGGGTTCTCATCGTGGTGGCCGCGCTGTTGGGGGCGCTCGGCGGCTGGGGGGTGACGACGGTGCTCCCCGTGAGCTACCGAGCCACCTCGACCCTGATGCTCCAGGTGCAGTCATCTGAGTCCTCGTTGTTCGAGCGCAATCAGTTCAGTCTTGCGCGGATCAAGACCTATCCTCCGCTCGTCCACAGTCGAGCGGTCATCGATGGGGTGCGGGAGGATCTTGAACTGAGTCCGGAGGAGTATTCGGACGCGGCCCTGCGGCAGATGCTCTCTGCGGAGAACACTGAGGAGACCGTCCTCCTGCGGATCCGAGCGGATGCGCCGAATGCGGAGCTCGCCCGGGACATGGCGAATTCCGCTGCAGGGCACCTCTCGGAGCTCCTCGAGCGCACTGAGAACGCCGGTCCCGAGGCGCAGTACCTACTGGAGCTCGAGCAGGTGCTACCTGCGAGTACGCCCCAATCAGCGGAGTCTCCGCAGGTCGCTGCGATAACCGGCCTGGGCGTGATCGGAGGTCTTGCGCTCGGCGCGATCCTCGCCGTCTATCGAACAACCACGAGGAGGAGGCTGCTCACGCTTTCCGACATCCGGAAGGCTTCAGGGCTCCCGGTCCTGGGCCAGGTTGAACGGTTCCACCGTCCGTCGAGCGGGGGTCACCGTGCCGCGACGATCGCTCTGCGGGACGCGCTGAACAACATAAAGGCTGTGGGTGGCGCGGATCGCAGCACATACATGGTCGTGCCCGCTTCGGAAGGTGCTCTTGATGACGACGTCCTGATAGGTCTGCTCGAAGCGCATACCGCTATGGGCCTGAAGGCGTGCGTACTCGATCTCCGTGCCCACCCCACTGCGATCGATGGCGCTCGGCCCTGGGTGGACCTGTTCGATCAAGTGGTCGAGAAGGGACCTGGGAGCCATCGCGAGAACGACGTCTACGTCGGTGTTCATTCGGTCGGTCCGGCACGGACCGCCTCACGGATGCCGGCTGTCCTCAGTGAGCTCAGGAATGACCATGACGTCGTGATCGTTGCCTGCGACAGCTGGAACTCGGCCTTGCAGGAGCGGTTGGCAACGGCCGGTGCAGCGGCGATGGTGTCCGTCCGTCGTAAGGCGACGACCGCGACCGACCTGATCGTCGCGGTGACCCGACTGCGAGTCATGAACATCTCGCCGCTCGGAGTCCTCATGATCCACGTGCCGCACAATGCCGTGGAGAACGTCGCTGCATCGTGGCGAACGACCGATGGGCAGAGGGACGCGGGCCCGGGGCACGAGGAGTGGAGCGCCGCCGGCCTCGACCTGCTCGACCCGAAGGGCATCCCCGAGCGCAGGCACACGGGCGCCCGAGCCCTGCTTGGCTGAGCCGATGACGTTACCAGTTGTCGAAGTTGGTGAGGCGGCGCGGAATCGGGACGCGCAGCCCGACTTCAACCCGTCCCGCACGAGGCTCATAGCCATATGGTTCGTGCAGCTCATGCTCGTCATGTCAGTGCTCCCCTGGCGGCGTGACGAGCTCTTCGACGGTGGACTGGATCCGACCGTGGTTGGCAAAGCATTGGTCGCGGTCGGTGCACTCCTGGGGGCGGCGCTGATCGCAAGGGCGACGACCCGCCGGTACCCGATCGGAGTCGGCCCGGCCGCTCTGGCCGCGCTCGTCGTGCTCATCAGCCTGCTCGGCGCGCTCGTTGCGGAAGGCGTCGGGCCCACGGTCGTGCTGGCGATCCGGGTGGCGATCCTCGTCGCTACGGTTCTGCTGCTGCTCAGCGGGGTGTCCTGGGAAGTCGGCGTGGGCAGCCTGCTCGCCGCGATGGGGACGGTCGCGGTGATCGCCGGCGTGACCGGCGTGCCCGGCGCACTAGCAGATGGGCGCCTTGGGGGTGGCGTGCCGGAACTGCATCCGAACCCCCTCGCCGAACTCGCGGGCGCTCCGCTGGTCGGGTTGACGGTACGCATGCTCCGGCGCGGGGTGCGGCTCCCTGGTGCGCTCTCCTTTCTTCTTCTGCTGGCGATCGTCATCGGCACTGGATCGCGAACGGCTTTCGTCGCTCTGGGCCTCGCGCTGCTGACAGCTGTGGTGGTCAATGGGATCCGGGATCGCACCACGGTGTACCTGATGTTCGCTGCCGCTCCGCTTCTCTATGCCATGGCGGTGCTCACCGAGGCCATCCAGGAATTGGCGACTCGAGCGGGATCCACGGACACCACCTCGACCCTCGAAGCGCGTTTCGATGCGTGGCGCGTGGTGCTCGGATGGAGCTGGGCCACCTGGGAGAAGTGGATCGGGCTGGGTCTAGCGACCAAGACCGTGCCGGTCAACGCCCGGTGGCATGACGAGCAGGTGCTGGACAGCAGTTGGATCTCGATCCTGGCGCAGGCGGGGCTCATGGGCACGGTGTTCATGGGCATGTTCGTGATTTGGTGTGTGATCACGGCGGGGGCGTCGGTGCAGCGTCGGTCGCTGGTGCTACCGCTGCTCGTCCTGGTCATCGTCCGTTCCGTCACCGAGAGCGGCCTGCTGGGCGGGGCGATGCCCTTCGTGCAGCTCATGCTGCTCGCAACAGTGCTCACACGTAGGAGCCGGCATGACGGTCCGATGCGACGAGGTGAGTCGCGAGCGTCCGATTGTTCGCCGGAAGCCACCTCGAATTCATCAAGCATGAGCTCGGAGCCCCGGGCCCTTGGAGAGCGGAGCATGGGGGAACGATGAACGAGAGTCGACGGTCTTGGATGGTGGGTCGATCGCGGAGGTCGGTGATCGTCGCGGCGGCAGTGCTCCTGATCATCGCCGTCGCGGGAGTGTGGGTGGTGGAGCGGGAGCCGCTCTCGCCGAGCGCGGCGCCGGCATCAGACCCGGCGACGGAGGTCGGCGGAGCGGGCGGACCGGCCGATTCGTCGGGAGCCGGTACATCCGTCGGTCCCGACGATGCTCCGGATCCCGACGCTTCTCCTGTGCCGGCGGGGCCGCCGGCGACGGGGGAGACGGAGCATGTGGAGAAACCCGCGGCAGTCGAGGAGCACTCCTTCGACGACGCCGTGCCGGTCGCCACGCAGCTAGTCGTCGAGATCGTCTCGGTCGAAGCGGTCGTTGCGGGTCGGGACATTCCCGGAGAGATCAGTGGACCTGCAGTGGAAGTCCAGATCGAGGTCGAGAACATCGGTCCGAGCGCGGTCGATACCTCTGGTGCGAGCGTGAACCTCACCTATGGCGATGATGATCTTCTGCCCGCTCCAGCGGTCATGGACGGCTCGGCGGCTCTGCTGCCGCCGTCACTTGCTGCGGGGTCGACGGCCCTGGCCTCATACACCTTCTCCGTACCTCTTGATTCTGCCGGAAATGTCCGTATTATGGTAGATATCTTGGCGGAGGAGCCAGACGTCGTCTTCACCGGTCCGCGACCGTAGCAAGGGCGCTTCGGCGAACTGGGACTGGGTACTCCGCACCAGAGCGCGGCTTCTTCTTCGAGCCGCATCATCTTGGGAGCGCGGATGAATGTTCAGATCTCGACGACGGTCCGGCGGCTGATCGCGCTGGTTGCGGTCTCTGCGCTCCTCTGTGCCCTAGGGATTGCCTTCGCAAGCCCATCTGCTCGGGCTGACGGTGGAGTGCTCGCGCCCGCCCCTGCGGCTCCGAGTGCGGGAGCCGCCATGAGCCAGGCGGCCACGGAGGAAGAGGATCCGGCGACGGTCACCGCAGATGCACTGCCCACGGTCCAGATCAACGGGATCGTGTGGGACCAGGAGATCGTCGGTGACATCGTCTACGCGGCGGGCTCCTTCTCGACAGCGCGCCCGGCAGGCTCCCCGGCCGGATCCAACGAGACTCCCCGGTCGAACCTGCTGGCCTACCGTCTCTCGACGGGAGAACTGATTCAATCCTTCGCCCCTTCGATCAACGCACAGGTGAGATCGGTCGAAGCCTCTCCTGATGGGACGCGCCTCTACATCGTCGGTGACTTCACCTCTGTCAACGGCCAGCCGCGCTCCCGTGTCGCGGGTTTCGATCTCCCTACGGGATCGCTCGCGGCTTTCGCTCCGAACGCGAACAGTGCCGTCATCGGGGTCGACGCCACGAACTCGACGGTCTACCTCACCGGAGTGTTCGGGCGGGTGAATGGGCAGGACCGTCTCGGGGCGGCGGCGGTCTCGCGCGATGGCTCGCTGCTTCCGTGGGCGCCCGTCCTCGGAGAACGAAGAGGCCGCGTCGTCCTGGTGTCGCCGGACGAGACGAAGGTGGTGCTGGGCGGCGACTTCCCGACTCTCAACGGAAGCGACGATCCGGGCTACGGGCTCGGAATGGTCTCTGCTGTCGACGGATCGCTGCTGTCCCCCTTCCAAGTGAACGATGTCATCCGCAACGCCGGCAGTGATGCCGCGATCCTCTCGTTGAAGTCGGACGCGGATTCGTTCTACGGAACCGGCTATGTCTTCGGGGCCGGGGGCAACCTCGAGGGCAGCTTCCGGGCCTCGTGGGATACGGGCAACCTGACCTGGGTCAACGACTGTCATGGCGATCAGTACGATGTTCAGCCGATGGGCGACGTCGTCTACGCCGCCGGGCATCCCCATTACTGCGGAAGCCTTGTCGACGGCTTCCCGCAATCCGACCCATGGACCTTCTATCGCGCCATCGCGGTGACGAAGGACGTCGAGCGCATCACACCGCCCGGTCTCAACCTCGGTTATCACGACTTCGGGGGTAACCCGGCGCCTCGCCTCCGGCACTGGTTCCCCACGTTCAATGCGGCCAACGTCAGCGGAGCGTGGCAGGGGCCCTGGACGGTGAACGGGAACTCGGAGTATCTCGTGTACGGGGGCGAGTTCACGCAGGTGAACCGGACTCCGCAGCAGGGCCTCGTCCGATTCGCAGTGGAAGGCAAATCGACGAACGAGCAGGGACCGAGACTGTGGAACACGGACTGGCCCGTCAGCGCTCAAGTTCTCGACGGTGCCGTGAGAATCTCCTGGCCGACGAACTACGACCGCGACAGCGAGTACCTCGACTACGACGTCCTGCGCGACGACGTCGTCATCGAGACACTTGAAGATGTTCGGTCGAAGTCACCGGACTGGGGCCTGCCCCCAGTCACTTATGTCGATGCTGACGTGGAATCGGGGTCGACGTACACGTACCGCATCCGAGCGACTGACGAGGACGGCCACTCGATCCTCAGTCAGCGGGCGACGGTGACAGCGGCCGGGGCCGCCAGCGAAAGTGCGTATCGCGACGTCGTGCTGTCCGATCGGCCGCTCGACTACTGGCCGCTGGACGGCTCCACCTCGGGGATCTCCTATGACTGGGCCGGTGCCGCAGATCTCACCGTCCAGCCCGGAGCCTCCTTCACGCCGGACGGAGCGATTCTCGACGAGGAGCGCCCGGCAGTGGCCTTCGATGGTGGTCGCTCAAGCTATGCGTCCACGACTGCCCGTATCGCGGGGCCCGATTCCTTCGGTGTCGAGGCATGGTTCCGCACCACGACGAACGACGGTGGGAAGATCATCGGGTTCGGCAACCGTTCGGACGGGAACTCATCGAGCTACGACCGGCACGTGTACATGGATCCAGCGGGTCGGATCGTCTTCGGAGTGTACCCCGGCTCAGTGCAGACAATCATCACCTCCGCGGCCTACAACGATGGCGAATGGCATCATGTCGCCGCCGGACTCAGCGATGACGGCATGGTCCTGTATCTAGATGGTGTGCGCGTCGCCCACCGTACGGACATCACGACAGCACAGGCCTACAGCGGGTACTGGAGGGTTGGAGGTGACACCGCGTGGTCGGGGAGCGACCGGTTCGAGGGCAGCATCGATGAGGTGGCCGTCTACGCGGAGCCGCTCGGCAGGACGCGGGTCGTTGCGCATGTCCAGGCGTCGGGACGTGCGGTGGAGTCCGTCGACCGGCCGGATGACGCCTACGGTGCGAGTGTCTACGACATGAACCCCGACCTGTATTGGAGACTGGCTGAAGCAAGCGGTGACACCGCTGAGGATGCCTCGGGTTACGGCCAGCACGGAACCTACGTGGGGAGCGTTGTGCATGGCGTACCTGGCGCCTTGGACGGGGTGGCAAACACCGCGACGCAGTTTGACGGGGGGCAGGTGATCAGCCCGAATGCTGTCACGAATCCGCGTTCGTACTCGCTCGAAGCTTGGTTCAAGACTTCTACGACGACCGGTGGAAAGATCATCGGCTTCGGCAACAGCGCGACGGGCGATTCGACGGACTATGACCGCCATGTCTACATGACCGCGACGGGAGAACTCGTGTTCGGCGTGTGGGCAGGGGCGGAACAGACGATCGAGACGTCGACAAGATACAACGATGACCAGTGGCATTACGTCGTCGCCACACAGGGCCCCGAAGGTATGGCCCTATACGTCGACGGCACGCTGGCGGGCACGGATCCCGAGACAGATGCCCAGAACTTCACCGGCTATTGGCATGTCGGCGGGGACCGGACGTGGGGGACCGGCGACGGCGATTTCGACGGCGTGATCGACGAAGTGGCCGTCTACTCCGAACCGCTCCCGGATGGGAGCATCGCCGAGCACTACTCCTTGGGCAGTTCCGGCCTGCTGCCGAACATCGGCCCGACGGCCGACTTCGAACTGACCTCAGAGAAGCTGACGGTGACTGTGGACGCGGCCGCTTCATCGGACGCGGACGGGACGATAACTGACTACGCCTGGGACTGGGGGGACGGAACGCCCGTCGGCAGCGGCGTGGAGGCGACCCATACCTATGAAGAGGGAGGGAGCTACACCGTCGAGCTGACGGTCACCGACGACCGCGGAGCGACGTCGACGGCGTCGCGAGTGGTGGAAGTGGCGCCGAACCAGGATCCGCTGGCCGCCTTCACGGCGTCGGTGTCGGGCCTGGCGGCCGAGGTGGATGCGTCGGCGAGCAGCGACGTCGACGGGACTGTGGTCACGTACTTCTGGGACTGGGGTGACGGAAACGCGGAGGAGGGTCCTGCGTCGACGTCACATACCTATGCCGAGGACGGCACCTACACCATCACGCTGACGATCACGGACGACAGCGGAGGTACTGCGACCACCGTCGACGAGGTCACCGTCTCGACTCCAACCGGAGCTGCCACCTACGCTCGCGACGATTTCAACCGTCTTGCAGCGACAGGACTCGGTACGGCAGACGAAGGTGGGGACTGGTCGCTGACGAACAGCGCATCGAACTACCTCGTAGATGGCGACTCAGCAGTCTTCCTGCAGCCCGCACGCGGTTCGCTGCGCGATGCCTACCTGCCTGCGGTCAGCGCGACGGACACCGCGGTGCTGGTCGACGTCTCTCTGCCCGAGCTTCCCGAAGGGGGGAGCGAGTACGTCGCCATCACGATGAGAGACGTAGACGGTGATCAATATCGTGCCCGAGTGATCGTGGCTCCGAGCGGAGGCGTCACTGTGCAACTGCAGGCGAAGGACGTGGTGATCCGCAATGTGCCGGACGTGACTCAGCTCGCCGCGGGGGAGAAGCTCCGTGTGCGAGCCGAAGCGACCGGTACGGCACCCACTGCGCTGAGGGCCAAGGTCTGGAAGGTCGGCGGCGACGAACCGGAAGAGTGGACCGCGACTGCCGAGGATGCCACGGAATCGTTGCAGGAGGCAGGTTCCGTAGGCATAGGTGTCTATCTCAGCGGGAGTGCCACGAACGTCCCGTTCCGCACACAGTTCGACAATTTCTGGGCAGGATCGACCGCGGGCGATCGAGCTCCCGCGGAGAATCAGCAGCCTGAAGCTGTGTTCTCGGTGGAGACGTCGGGTCTGGCGGTGGTGCTGGATGCGTCGGGGTCGAGTGATCCTGATGGCTCGGTGGAGTCGTATGCGTGGGACTTCGGTGATGGTGCGACGGGCTCGGGATCGTCTGCGACGCACGAGTATGCGGAGGCCGGTACGTATGAGGTGACGTTGACGGTCACGGATGACGAGGGTGCGGAGGCGTCGTCGTCGCAGTCGGTGGAGGTCACCGAGCCGGCCGAGCCGGAGAATCAGCAACCTGAAGCTGTGTTCTCGGTGGAGACGTCGGGTCTGGCGGTGGTGCTGGATGCGTCGGGGTCGAGTGATCCTGATGGCTCGGTGGAGTCGTATGCGTGGGACTTCGGTGATGGTGCGACGGGCTCGGGATCGTCTGCGACGCACGAGTATGCGGAGGCCGGTACGTATGAGGTGACGTTGACGGTCACGGATGACGAGGGTGCGGAGGCGTCGTCGTCGCAGTCGGTGGAGGTCACCGAGCCGGCCGAGCCGGGGCCGGGAGAACTCGTGGACGACGGATTCGACAGGCCCGACGGGCAGCTGGGTACCGCTCCGTTGGGTGGTGCGTGGACACAGACCAGCGGTGCGTCGAACGTGGGGATCGAAGATGGCCGGGCGAAGTTCACGTCACAGAATGCGAGCCAGACCCGGGCCGCAGCACTGACTGAAGTGACGGCGGACAGCGCTGACCTGACCTTCTCGTTCTCCCTGTCCGATGAGATCGTCAACGGCAACATGTACGTCTCTGCCATCGGCAGATCCACAGCAGGAAGCGACTATCGCGCGCGATGGATCATCCAGCCGAGCGGAACGGTGCAAGCTCAGCTGTCCCGGGGGAGCAGTGTCATGGCCTGGCAGAACCTGCCGGGCATGACGCTGGAGCCGGGCGTCGAGTACCGGATCAGGTTGCAGGTCTTCGGAGTCGGCGAGACGACAGTGCGGAGCAAGATCTGGGCGGAGGGTACAGCGGAGCCTGCCGAGTGGCAGCTGAGCACCACGGACTCGACGCCTGAACTGCAGGCTGCGGGTCATATGGGTATCGCGACGTATGCCGGTGGCGGATTCGATCCTCTGCCGTGCAGCGTCTTCATCGACGATTTCGTCGCTACGGAGGTTAATCCTTGAGTGTCATCGAGTCCTATCGCAGCCTCTCCGCAGCGCAAAAGGGGCGTGCTCGCGGTGCCCCTGCCTACTCGATCTATGTGAATCGACCATTGGGAAGAGTCCTCGCCTCGATCGCGCACGTCGCCGGATTGACGCCGAACCAGGTCACCCTCGTCAGTGCGGCATTCACCTTCACGGGCATCGCGTTGGTCGCGCTCGTCCGTCCCTCTCTGCCGCTGGGAGTGGCGATCTGGCTTCTGCTGGCTATCGGATATGCCTGGGACAGCGCGGACGGCCAAGTTGCTCGCCTGCGCGGCGGAGGATCGCTTGTCGGCGAATGGTTGGACCACATCGTCGATTCCGCGAAGATCGTGTCGCTGCACATCGCGGTCGCCATCGGGGCTTATCGCTTCTTCGAGCCGTTGGACGCCGTTTGGCTGCTTGTTCCGCTGCTGTTCTCCGTCGTCGCGACCGTGACATTCTTCGGGATGATCCTCAACGATCTTCTGCGAGCGCGATCCGGGGCCGCGCAATCCGCCCAGGCGGGCGGCTCCTCTCCGGTCCGCGCTCTGCTTGGGCTTCCCACCGACTACGGGACCCTGTGCCTCGTCTTCGTCCTCTGGGGCTGGTCAGCGGGGTTTGCAGCTGTCTACTCGTTGCTCGCCCTCGCTGCTCTCCTGTACCTCGCCGCTGCGCTCTGGGTCTGGTTCCGGAAGATGGATGCGCTCGGAGATGCTCACGGATGAACCCATCGTCCTCCGTGCTGGGACCCCTCCGGTACCAGGGCGCCGGAGAATCCGCGAGAGCTGTCGATCGGTGAACAGGTCATCGCCATGGGCTGTCGGAGATGACGACTCTTGTGCGATGGCCACGTAGTGGTCAACAGACGGCCGGGGCGTCGCAGCAATGTCTATCTGGAGGTGGCGGGAACATGGTCGAACGAAGCGTGGCTGCGCCGATAGCAGCTCCGGTGACGAAGGCTCCGTCCGGAGTCTTCGAAGGACTTCAGGTCCTTCGGTTCGTGGCTGCGCTCATGGTGCTTGTCACCCATTCGACCTTCTACACCTCGACGCGTCTCGATCCCGGGGTATCGACATGGGACGCGGGCACAGCCGGAGTGGACGTGTTCTTCGTGATCTCCGGTTTCGTCATGATGATCACGTCGGGGTCGTTCGTGCACCACCCGAAGGGATGGCGCTACTTCGCAATGCGGCGTCTCGTCAGAATCGTTCCTATGTACTGGATCGCGACCACGGCGAAGATCGTCACCGTCCTGATCCTTCCCGGTGTGGCGCTTCGCTCTGCGCTGGGCCCCCAGCACGTCCTCTTCTCCTACTTGTTCCTCCCCACCGTGAATGAGGCCGGGAGGGTGGAACCCGTGCTCGGAGTGGGCTGGACGCTAACGTTCGAGATGTTCTTCTATGCCGTCTTCGCGGTCTCGCTGTTGCTCCGCCTCCACCCGCTGGCCTTCGTGGGTAGCGTGATGGTCGCACTCAGCATTTGGGGGCTCTTCGAGGCCGAGAGCACGTCCCCTTGGGCCATATACCTGAGTCCCTTGACCCTGTACTTCCTCGTAGGAATGGTGATCGCCTTCCTTGTGAAGAAGGGATGGCAGGGGTGGCTGTGGGTGCTCGCCGTGTCCAGCTTCTGTCTGGCGATCGCACTGGCGTTCGGCGGGCTCCTGGACTGGAGCGCTTTGGCACCCTTCCGGTTCTCTACCGTCGTCGGCGCCGTCGCGGTGACGGTGTTGGCTGAGCCGTGGCTCCGCCGCGTGCTGCCGAAGAAGCTGCAGTTCTTCGGCGATGCGTCCTACTCGATCTACCTCTTCCATCCGCTGCTCGCTCCGATGGTCCCGATGGCACTCGCGATCCTGGGCCTGCCGATCGCCTGGCTCAGCGTGGTCGGCGCAATTACGTGGGCTCTTCTCGCCACGTCCGTGATCTACGTCGTTGTCGAGCGTCGGATCGTTACTGCGGGCCGAAAACTGCCCTATGCGGGTCGGGTGCCCAAGCTGACGTCGACCTGAGCGGGGCCGAGGGCCCCGGTGGACATCGGTGTGAGCAAGATCGAGCACCCGCCCTCTCCGGTGTATTCGCGTTCCGGATCCTCTGGCGCCATTTGCCCGCGGTCCGGTCCCGGCCACTCTGATGAAGAGCGCGGGAGCACATGAAACGTCAGCGGCGCGATTCGCAGGCGCGAGCCACGGCGGCACGGTAGACCGAGGGCGCGTGACGTCGAAGCGCGATCTCTCGGCTGTTGAGCAGCCCGCCGACGACAGCCGGCCACGAATCCGTGATGTCGAGGAGCGCGTCGGCGATCGCTCGAGCCTCTCCCGGCGGTACGAGCCTGGTCGTCGAGTAGCCTCCGGCTGCCTCGCGCAATCCGCTCGAGTCGCTGGCCACGACCGGGCGCAATGCGAGTACGCCCTCCACGGCGGTATTTCCGAAGGGCTCGTCCGCACGGGACGGGACCACTAGGACATCCGCCTTGGTCAAAAAGGGCCAGACCTCCGGATGGAATCCTGCGAATTCGACTTCTGCTTCTCCAGCTGCTGCCATCTCACGCAGTTGCTCCTCGAACCATTCATAGCCGGTGAAGGCGGTGCCGAGCAGCGTGACTTTTGCGGAGTGCCCCTGGCGGATCAGCAGCTCTGCGGCTTCAAGGACCAGGTCTGGCCCCTTGCGCGGCGAGAGCCGGCCCATGTAGAGAATCCGCAGCGGGCCTTCGAGCGGCTCGCGTGGCGGCTTCGGATGCGCCGGGGATGCGACCCCGTTATGGATGATCTCCGACCGTCGGGCGAGGGCGGGCAGCGCCCAGAAGATCGTTTCCAGACTGAAGCGACTGTTGACGAGGGTGCGTTGAGACGCCAGATGAGGCAGGTAGAGGAATCGGTTGATCCATCGGCTGCCTGATCTTTCCGCCTCATGAACGTGGCTGATCGACCGCGCCCCCAGGGCGCGGCTGAGTGCGGGCCACTGAGGGATGATGATGGTGGAAACGTATACCGTATCCGGGCGTTCCCTGATGATCAGGCGCACGGCAGCGATGGCACCCGTCAACGCGCTGCGCACCAGCGTTGGCCAGCCTCTCGGTCGCAGAAGCGACTTGCGCAGTACGAGCATCGGCACGATCCGGACATCGACGCCAATGCTTCGCAGCTCCGCGACCAAGGGCCCGTCCGACCCGAGTGCGACGACCACCCGGAACTCCGCTTCGCGGAGACCGGCCACGCTCTCCAGCAGCATCCGGTCCGAGCCGAAGAGCTCGGCACCGGGGTGGACGACCAGTACGGTTCGCATTCTGCGTCTCATCCGGCCCACTCGACCTCTCGTCGTCGGGATCGTCGGGCCGCCGCATGGATCGACTCCCCGTCCGCCAACCGCAGCGCCAGATCTTCGTAGGCGGCGGCCACCTGGTCCCAGTCGAAGCGACGGGCGGCGCACTCGCGCCCCACACGTCCTAGCGCGGCCGTGGCCCCGGGCATGGCCTCGGCCTCGGCGAACAGCGGACTGATGTCATCCGTGGAGGTGAAGAACCATCCCTGGTCCTCGAGGACCTCGCGGTTGAAGCCGACGTCAAAGGCGATCACGGCAGTGCCGGCGCCGAGAGCGCGCAGCAGGGACGGATTGGTGCCGCCCACGCAGTGGCCGTGTACGTAGGTGAAGGCATGGGCGTAGAGGGCATCGAGCAGAGTCTGGTCGTAGACTGCCCCCTGCAGGCGGATCCGCTGATCCCGCGCGGCCGCGTCGGCGATCGCACGGGTGTAGTCCGCGCTGTAGGGTGCAGCGCCGATCACGACGAGAGGCTTCGCGGCTCTGCTGCGCCGATATCCTTCGACGATCTCCAGCACATGGTTCTCCGGCTCGAACCGGGCCACCACGAGGTGGTACTCCCCGGGCTCGAGGCCGAGGGAGCGCACGCCGTCCTCCGGGACGGTATCGAGCAGTGGTGCGCCGTAACGGATCAGCTCCGTGGGCACGTCGAACTGGTGACGGTAGTACTCGGCGATCCCGGGCGCGTCGGCGATCAGCGCATCACCCTGGCGGACGCCGAGCTGCTCGGCCCAGCGATAGTAGGAGCGACCCCTGCCGCCCCACTTGGCGCGCTTCCATTCCAGACCGTCCATATGCAAGGCGGTGGGGACCCGCGCGGCGCGGAGCAAGCGCAGGAAGGGCGCGTTCGCGGCATTGAAGAGGAACGCGACTTCGGGCCGGTGGCGCAGCATGTGGGCGCTCGACAGTGCGCTGTGGCTGAGTGTCTCGAGCTGCTTCTTGGGGAGCGCGGGGAGGTGGACGACTTCCATCCCCAAGTGCTCGCGTCGCCGGTCCGAGGAGTTGCGCGTGTAGACGATGATGCGGTGACCTTCGGCGGCGAGCCGGCGCCCCACCTCCTCGACCGCGGTCTCGAAACCGCCGTAGGCGGCGGGGACGCCCCGAGTTCCCGCCATCGCGATCGTGAGGCGTCGGGTAGGCGCGGTCGAGCCCCCCGACGTTGTACGTCGGACGTCAGTTATGGGCAAAATGTCCGTTTTCGGCTGCATTCCCCAAATCTAGGCCGCTTCGTGCTCCAGGTCCAGACCGGCGGCCGCGAACATCGTCGAATCCCGTCGCCTACGATGCGCCCCATGGCCGAGGACCCTTCCCGCGACCGCGCCCCC
>CAZHSL010000017.1:0-18694 GCA_964535185.1 uncultured Corynebacterium sp. | reverse complement strand
CCTGCTCGTAGTAGAGGCGCGCCGCGCGCACGACGACGGCGGTGTCACGAGGGGCTGGCATGGTGCTCCTGGGCGGGGTCCTGCCGGGCACGGTCCCGTGTCCGGTCGAATGCGCCCAGGGTACGCAGGCCATGGCCGGATGGTGCCAGAATCAGGGGTGACCGATCCGGGAGGACCCATGAGCACAGACCCGCGACCCGCCGACGACGCCCCTCGTGCGCCCCTTGCGCTGACGGTGGTGCTCGCGCACCTGGACGTCGCCGACGCCGAGGACGTGCTGCGCTCCCTGGCGGGGCGGCTGCTGGATGCCGGCGCCGTCACCGTCGACTTCCCCGAGGCGCTGCGGGAGCGGGAGCGGACCTACCCCACCGGGCTGCCCACCCCGATCCCCACCGCGATCCCGCACGCGGACCCGCAGCACGTGGTGGTCCCGGGCCTGGCGCTGGCGACCCTGGCCCGGCCCGTCCCCTTCGGGGAGATGGGCGCGAACGGGGGCAGCGTCGATGTGCGCCTGGTGGCGATGCCGCTGCTGACCGACGCCCGCGAGCACCTCGCCGCGCTGCAGCGCCTGATGGGCCTGCTGCGCGACGAGGCCGCCGTCGCGGAGCTGCTCGCGCTGACCGGCGACGACGCGCTGCGGGAGCGGGCTGCCGTGCTCCTGGCCGAGGCGCTGCCCGAGCTCGGTACCGAGGGCGGCGACAGCGGCGCGGAGGCGAGCGCGTGAGCGGGCCGCGCGTGGCCGTGAAGGCCCTGATCATCCGCGAGGGTCAGGTGCTCATGAACCGGTACGTCCACCCCGCCGGCAACGAGATGTTCGAGCTGCCCGGCGGCGGGCAGGAGCACGGCGAGGACCAGCCCGCCGCCCTGGTCCGCGAGTGCCGCGAGGAGATCGGCGCGCTCGTCGAGGTGCACCAGGTGGCGTGCCTGTTCGAGCTGATGACCGACCACAGCATCCGCGACGGTGCCCCGATCCGCCCGTTCCACCAGGTCAACGTCGCCTACTGGTGCGGGCTGGCGGAAGGGGAGGAGCCCGGGGAGGGCGCCGAGCCGGACCGCCTCCAGGCCGGCACCGCCTGGCTGCCGCTGGACCGTCTCGGCGAGCACGACGTGCAGCCGCCGGCCCTCGCCCGCTGGCTCGAGTCCGATCCCAGCGACCGGCCGCTCTCCCTGGGGGTCAGCCGCGGCTGAGAAGGCCCGCGGGGCGACGACCCGCTGGTCGCAGCGGTGACGGAGCACTAGCCTGGAGAGGTCCGACAGACGCCGCGCCCCGCCGCGCCCCGCTGACCAAGGAGCCCCATGACCACCGCGCCCCGCACCGAGTTCCGTGACGGCCGTTCGATCCCGCAGCTCGGCTACGGGGTCTGGCAGGTCGAGGACGAGGTCGCCGCCGACGTCGTCGTCAAGGCGTTCGAGGCCGGCTACCGGCACGTCGACACCGCCCGCGGCTACAACAACGAGGCCGGGGTGGGCGCCGCCCTGAAGGCCGCGGGACTGCCCCGCGACGACATCTTCGTCACCTCCAAGGTCCCCAACCAGGACCAGGGCTACGACGCGACCCTCGCCTCCTTCGACGCCACCATGGCCGATCTCGGGCTCGAGGAGCTCGACCTCTACCTGATCCACTGGCCCGCCCCGTCGGCCGGGCTGGCCGTCGGCACCTGGAAGGCACTCATCGCCCTCCAGCAGGAGGGCCGGATCCGGTCGATCGGCACCTCGAACTTCCGCATCGAGGACCTCATCCAGCTCGAGTCCGAGACCGGCGTGCTGCCGGTGCTCAACCAGATCGAGCTGCACCCGTACTTCACCCAGCCGGAGCTGCGCGAGTTCCACGCCACCAAGGGCATCGTCACCGAGTCCTGGTCGCCGCTGGGCCAGGGCGGCGGAGAGCTCGAGGATCCCGTCATCACGCAGATCGCCGAGGCCCACGACGCCACCCCCGCCCAGGTGATGATCAGCTGGAACCTGGCGCTGGGCAACGTGGTGATCCCGAAGTCCGTCACCCCCGAACGGATCGTCTCGAACTTCGCCTCCCTCGAGCTGGAGCTCACCGACGACGAGATCGCGCGGATCAGCGACCTGCACAAGGGCGAGGCGGGCCGCCGCGGAAAGCACCCCGGCGAGTTCGCGGGGCACCAGGGCTCCTGAGCCGACGGAGGGCGGCGCACGAGACGCCGCCCTCCCCGCTCCCGCCCCGGCGGGGACCGGTCCGCTCAGGCCCCGACGGGCGCCGTCGTCGCCAGTGTCGCGGCGTAGGGGTCGAAGTCGGCCGGCATCGGCTCGACCTCCGTGAAGCGCGAGTCGATCTCGACGATCGAGTTCTCGGCGATGGCGGTCTCGATGCCCACCATGACGTCCAGGACGTGCGCGGCGATCTCGCCCTGGGCTCGATGGGGCACCCCGGCGCGCAGCGCGCGGGCCATCTCGAGAACGCCCAGCCCGCGGCCGGTGGTGGCACCCGAGGCGGGCACCGGGGAGGGCTCCTGGCCGCGATAGACGGTCAGCGCCGAGTCGCCGTCGAAGACGTTCGGATCGGGGAAGGCGAGCGTCGCCTCGGTGCCGTACACCTCGACGAAGCCGGTGCGCGAGTGCGGGGAGTCGAAGCTCAGCAGCACCGTCGCGTTCTGGCCCGAGGCGAAGCGCAGCAGCGCTGCGACCTGCGTGGGCACGGTGACGTCGAAGTCCTCGCCGGCCTTGGGCCCCGAGCCGATGGTGCGCGTCTCGCGCGCCTTCGAGCCGACGGCGCTCACCGAGACCACCGGGCCGAGGGCGAGCACCAGGGTGGTCGCGTAGTAGGGCGCGATGTCGTACAGCGGGCCCGCGCCCTCCTGGAAGAGGAAGGCGGGATTGGGGTGCCAGGACTCGGGACCGGGGGACTGGAACAGGGTCAGGGCGCTGGCCGGGGCGCCGATCGCACCGTCGCGCAGGGTGCGCAGCGCGGTCTGGATGCCGGCGCCGAGCACCGTGTCGGGAGCGCCGCCCACCCGCACCCCGGCCTCCTCGGCCGCGGCGAGCAGGGCCTTCGCGTCGGCCGGAGCGGTGGTGATCGGCTTCTCGGTCCACACGTGCTTGCCGGCGGCGACGATCGCGCGGGAGACCTCGGCGTGGGCGGTGGGGATCGTCAGGTTGACCACGATCTCCACGCCGGGGTGGTCCAGCACGTCCTGGGCGGTGCCGGAGGCGGGGACGCCGAACTCCGCCGCCCGTGCCGCGGCGGCCTCGGGGAACAGGTCGCCGACGATGTGCACGACGACGTCCGGGAACGAGGTGAGATGGGTGAGGTACTCGGCGGAGATGGTGCCGGCGCCGATGAGGCCGACGCCGACGGGGCCGGTCGGGATCTGGGAGGTCATGGAGGTGTCCTTCGAGGGATGGGGTGTCACGGGCAGGGGCGGTCCGGCGGGCCGGGCCGGGGGTCAGAGCGCGGAGCGCAGATGGTCGATCGAGGCCGCGATGCCCTCGAACATGTCCCCGGCGTAGTCGTCGAACTCGATCACGCCGTAGGCGACGCCGGCCGAGGCCCGCAGCGTCTCGGTCAGCGGCATCGCCCCGGTGCCGAGGGGGAGCTGGGCGGCGGGGTCCTCGGAGAGGTCGCCGTCCTTGAGATGGACGAGCTGCACCCGGTCGCCGAGGCGCTCGAGCAGGGACGGCACGTCGGCACCGCCGACGGCGGCCCAGTAGGTGTCGATCTCGAGGACCACCCGGGGATCCAGCGCCTCGGCGAACACCTCGAGCGCGGGGCGGCCGTCGAGCTGCGCGACGAGCTCGAAGTGATGGTTGTGGTAGCCGACGCGGATCCCCGCCTCGGCGGCGGCCTCGGCGCGCTGGTTCAGGGTGCCGGCCAGGGCGCGGACCTTCTCGGCGTCGGTCCAGTCCGCAGGGTTCCAGAACGGGTCCACCAGGTACTGCACGCCGACGGCCCGGGCGGCCTCGAGCACAGCGGGGAAGTCCACCTCGCCGAGGAACGACTGGTGAGCGCTGGGGAAGGTGATCGGGAGCTGCTCACGCGACCGCACCAGCTCGTCGCGGTACTCCAGCAGGTGGTAGGGCTCGGCGTGGGCCAGGCCGAGGTCGACCAGGCGGGACAGGGTGGCCTGGACGTCGCTCGCGAGCGCCTCGCGCACGCTGTAGAGCTGGATGGAGATCTCCATCGGGGTCCTTTCGCGGAGAGGGGTCGGGATCACTTCACGGCACCGGCGGTGAGGCCGGCGACGAAGTTCTTCTGCATCATCAGGAAGCCGACGACCACGGGGATCGACACCGCGATCGAGGCGGCGAGGATCTGGTTCCAGTAGACGTTGGTCTGGGTGGCGTACTGGCGCAGGCCCACGGCCAGGGTGCGGGTCTCCTCCGTGGTGAGCACGGAGGCGAACAGCACCTCGCCCCAGGCCGTCATGAAGGCGTAGATCGCGACGGCGACGATCCCGGGACGTGCGGCGGGCAGGATGATGCGCAGCAGGATGGTGAGGTTCCCGGCGCCGTCCACCTTCCCGGCCTGGTCCAGCTCCTTGGGGATGCCGTCGAAGTACCCGGCGAGCATCCAGATCGAGAAGGGCAGGGAGAAGGTGAGGTAGGTGATGATCAGGCCGATGCGGGTGCCCACCAGCGGCACGCCGAAGGTGGTGTCGATGTTGACGAAGATCAGGTACAGCGGCAGCAGGAACAGCACGCCCGGGAACATCTGGGTGGACAGCACCGTGGTCATGAACGGGGTGCGGCCGCGGAACCGCCAGCGGGAGACGGCGTAGGCGGCGAAGATCGCCACCACCACGCTGAACAGGGTCGCCACCGAGGTGACCACGAGGGAGTTCATGAAGTACCGCGCCAGCGGCACCGTGGACCACATCTCGATGAAGGGGCCGAAGGTGAGGCGGCTGGGCCACCAGGAGAACCCGGCCTGGACGTCGCCCAATGGTTTGAGGCTCGTGGTGATCATGACGTACAGCGGCAGCAGCACGAACAGGCCCAGGCCCACGAGCACGACGATGCGGAAGATCTTCTCGCCGAGGGTCTCACGCATGGGAGGACTCCTTCCTCCACTGGGTGAAGTACAGGTACAGCAGGGACACGAGCAGCAGGAACAGCAGCAGCAGCACGCTCATGGCGCTGCCCACGCCGAAGTCCCAGGACAGGAACGAGGCGTTGTATATGTGGAAGCTGATGAGGTCGCCCGCCGGGGGCTGGGCGGTGCCGAACAGGATGTACGGGGTGTTGAAGTCGTTGAACACCCACAGGAACATCACCAGCAGCATGGTCTGGTTGACCGGGGCGAGCATCGGCAGCGTCACCGCTCGCCACTGCCGCAGCGGGGAGGCACCGTCCATGGCGCTGGCCTCGTAGAGCTCGTCGGGGATGGACTGCAGCCCGGCCATGAACATCAGGAACGCGAAGGGCCACATCCTCCACACCGCCACCACGACCACGGAGATGAAGGCGTTGTCGCCGATCAGCCAGAACGGGGCCTCGTCCAGCAGCCCGAGCTGGTCGACCAGGATGTGGTTGATGACGCCGGTGTCGCGCTGGAGCATGAAGTTCCAGGTGATCACCGCGGCGTACAGCGGCAGGGCGTAGGGGACCAGGAACAGGGTGCGGAACACGCCGCGCCCGCGGAAGGGGCGCTGCAGCGCGACGGCCGCCGCCATACCGAAGCCCCAGCTGAGCCCGACCACGAGGGCGGTGAAGGCGACGGTGACCAGGAAGGAGTTCAGCAGCTCCTGCCCGATCGGGGTCTCGAGGTCGACGGCGATCCGGTAGTTCTCCAGGCCCGCGAAGGGGGCCTCCGTCCATCGACGGATGAAGAACTTGGTGAGCTCGACGAAGCTCATCCAGAAGCCCGTCACCATCGGGATGATGTGGATCAGCACCTCCAGCACCACGGCGGGCAGCAGGATCAGGTACGGGAACCAGGTGCGGCGCACCCGCCGTCGCGGGGCGGGGGGATCGGGGCGCGACGTGGGAGCCGCCGGCCCGGAACGGGTGGAGAGGGTCATGAGGATCCTTCGTCGGGGGAGGCGCGGGGCAGGGGCGGCCGACGGGGCGCGAGCCGGTCGTGACGCGGCGGCTCCCGCCCCGTCGGCCGCGGACGCTCAGGCGCGGATCGAGTCCTGGGCCGTCTGCATGGCGGTGAGGACGTCCTCACGGGTGACCGTGCCGCCGGTGGCGATGGTCGCGAACATCCCGTTCATCGCCTGGCCCACGGTGGTCTCGAACTGGTCCTCCCAGGGCACCAGCGGCAGCGGCTCGGAGCGTTCGGCGTAGATCTCCATGAACATCTCCGCCTGCTCGGTGTCCTCGGTGAAGGTGGGCTCGCCGTCCACCAGCACCGGCAGGGAGGCGAAGGGCTTGCCGAGCTCCGCCTGGATCTCCGGGGAGGTCATGAACTTCATGAAGGCCAGCGCGCCGTCGCGGTTGTCGGTGTCCGCCATGGCGGCGAGGTTGATGCCGGCCAGGTGCGAGGCGCAGTCGTCCACCGCGTCAGCCGGGGCGGGGAAGGGGATGGCCTTGAACTCCTCGGGCTTCATGCCCTGGGACTCGATGGTGGCGTTGGCGTTGTTCTGGTTGATGATCATCGCCGCCTTCTTGTTGGCGAAGGCGGTGACGGACTTGGTGCCGTTGTCGAACTGGGCGTTGGAGGGGTTGACGACCTTGTGCTCCTGCATGAGGTCCAGGTAGCGCAGGATGCCGTCGACCACGCCGTCCTCGGTGAAGGTGGGGTTCCCGTCGGCGTCGTTGAGGGCGGCGCCGTTCTGGGTCGCGTTGATGAAGGCGAAGTGGTTGTTCTCTGTGTAGGAGCCGGCCGCGAGCGACATGCCGTACACGTCGCCGTCGGGATCGGTCAGCGCCTTGGCGGCCTCGACCATCTCCTCCCAGGTGGTGGGAGGCTCGATGCCGGCGTCCTCGAACATCTGGACGTTGTAGTACATGCCGTAGGCCAGGCCGTACAGCGGGATCGAGGTGGGATCGGTGCCCTCGGCGCCGCCGGTGGCCAGCGCCGCGGGGACGTAGCGGTCCCGCCCGCCCAGCGCCTCGAACTCGGCATCGCCCAGCTCGAGCAGACCGCCGGTGGCCTGCAGGCTCACGCCCCAGGTGTTGCCGATGTTGAGCACGTCCGGGCCCTGCCCGGAGGTGATCGCGGTCTGGATGCGGGTCTGGAGGTCCGCCCAGCCGATCACCTCGAGCGACACCTCGATGCCGGACTCCTCGGTGAACTTCTCCAGGACGGGCGTGAGCACCTCCTTGTCGTTCTCGAGGCTGGTGCCCTGGTTCGAGGCCCAGTAGGTGAGCGATCCGGGCGAGTCGTTGGAGCCGCCGCCGCTCGAGCCGGAGCCGCAGGCGGCGAGGCCGGCGGCGGTCGCGGCGGCGAGAGGGGCAGCGGACAGAAGTGTGCGTCGTCGCATCGGAGGACTCCTTGGTGCGCCGTCATCGGTGAGCGGTCGCAGAGGGGGACAGTGAGGGCTGCCGCTCCGACCAGTTCGGGGAGGCCGAAGCTTAATCGATTCGAACTGAATCGATTCGGCGAGTATGGCGCGCCCACGACGGGGGTGTCAACGACGGCAGGTCACGGAGCCGTCACGAAGGAGGGACGGCCAGGTCAGGCGCGTGCGGAGCGGCGTCAGCGCGCCGCGGTCGACTCGCGGGGCACGAGCGTCGCCGGGGCCACCACGGTGTCGCCGCCGGCGGCGAGGCCTCCCTCGATCAGGCGCACCAGCAGGTCCCCGGCCGAGCGGCCCATGTCGAAGGGGCGCCGGCTGAGCGCGGTGATGCCCGGTGAGGTGACCTCGGCCAGGAGGGAGTCGTCCCAGCTCAGCAGTCCGAGGTCACGGGGCACCTCGATCCCGTGGCTCGCGGCGGCGCGCAGGGCGCCCAGCGCGATCAGGTCGCTCGAGGCGATCACCGCCGGGCGCTCGCCGAGCGCGAGGTCCACGCTCTCGAACGCCGCCCGGCCGGAGGGGATCGTGTAGGTGCCGGGAGCGTGCGCGTGCGCGATGCCGTGCCGGGCGCACAGGGCCCGCAGCAGCGTGAGGCGGCGCTGCTCGTGCGCGTACGCGAGCGGGCCGGTCAGCTGCAGGCAGCTGTCGAAGCCCTGCTCGAGGATGTGGGC
The DNA here is from genome assembly GCA_964535185.1 of uncultured Corynebacterium sp. Lineage (GTDB taxonomy): Bacteria > Actinomycetota > Actinomycetes > Actinomycetales > Dermabacteraceae > Brachybacterium. The sequence continues at coordinate 10,596 of CAZHSL010000017.1, read as the reverse complement.
GACGACGGTCTCGGAGTCCTCCGCCTCGGCGGAGGTGACCATCACGAACTCCTCCGGGCCCGTGTAATGGCCCAGCACCGCGAAGTCCAGCCCCAGCGACTCGAGCACCGCCGGGCGGTGATCGTCCGCCGCGAGGTCCAGCAGCACCACCCCGTCCACACGGCGCTGGTGCGCCCAGGCACGGAAGACGTCGACCTCCTCATCGGCGCCGCCGCGCACGAAGCGCAGCAGCAGCTCGTAGCCGTGCGCACTGGTCGCGGACTCGATGCCGGCGGTCACGGCGGAGTAGAAGGGCTCGCGGGAGACCTCCTCCGGGTCCCGCACCAGCACCAGCCCGATGTTCCCGCTGCGCCCCCGCCGCAGGGCCTGCGCACCCGAATGCGGGGTCCAGCCCACGGCGCGCGCATGCTCCAGCACCCGCTCCCGCATCGCCGCGCTCACCCCGGGCTTGTCGTTCAGGGCGTAGCTGACCGTCGCGGGCGAGACCCCGAGATCGCGCGCGATCGTGGCGACGGTCGGGCGGGAGGACTTCCGCGGCATGGGGCGACTCCAGGGCGAGGTCGAGGACGGAGGCCGGGACAGGACGCGAGGCGCTGCGAGACGAGACGGCCGAGCGTCGGGCGACGACCACGGGGCTGGGTGCGGTCATGATAGTTCCCGGCCGCGGGACGGGGACTCGGCATCGCAGAGGGCCCGGCCGAGGGAGGGGCCGGGGCCGTAGGGTCGTGCCATGTCGCTCCCCACCGCCGCCGCGCCCGAGGAGATCGCCGTCTCCCACTGCCTGCTCGACGCCCGCGGGCAGGTGCTCGACGCCGACGCCGCGGAGCGTCCCTACTACGCGGCGAGCACCATCAAGCTCCACGTGCTGCTGGCCGCGCTGCGGGAGGCGGCGGGCGGCCGGCTCGACCTCTCGGGGACCGTCCCCGCCACGCGCACCTTCACCGGCTCCGACGGGGCGCCGTTCACCCTCGGCGGGGACCACCTGGACCCCACCCATCCGGCCGAGGGGGAGCCCATCGCGGTGCAGGAGCTGCTGCGACGCATGATCGACCGCTCGAGCAACGAGGCCACCGACCACGTCGTGGAGCTGGTGGGCCTGGACGCGGTCGCGGCGACCATCGGAGAGCTGGGGCTGCGCGGCACCCGCGTGGAGCGGCTGATCGGGGATGCGTCCGCACTGAGGGACGGAGCGACCAACGAGACCAGCGCCGCGGACCTCGCCGTCACCCTGCGCGCCGCCGTGACCGCGGGCGGCTTCGCCCCGGCGCTGCCGGCGAGCTCGCTCGATCTCGCGCGGGAGGCACTGCGGGCGCAGCGGATCCCCGTGATCGCCCGTGCGCTGCGGGACGGGATCCGGTGGGGCTCGAAGTCGGGCTGGGTGGACGGGTACCGGCACGATGTCGCCTTCGTCGGCGACCCGGACGGCGAGGACCTGCGCCTGCTGGCGGTGATGACGGCGGGACTCGCCCCGGAGCAGGCCGATGCCCGGATCGCGGCGCGGGTGCGGCAGCTGCTGCCGGACCTCGCCGGCTGAACGGGTCCGTGATCGCGCCGGCCCGGCCGGGCGCGTCTCCCGCCGAGCACGCCGGGGGCCGGACGGCCGGCGGCTCACCGCCCACCGGCCACCCGGCCCGCCCCCGCACCACCCCGGTCAGTCGGCCAGGCGCACCCGTCGTGCCCCGGCGTACTCGCCGGTCGGGTCGTACTCCGTCAGCGACATGATCTCGACGCTGCGCGCGGCGTTCGGCGCCTGCATGATCAGGTCGTCCCCGAGGAACAGGGCGACGTGCCGGATCGAGGTGCCGCCCGGCTCGGTCGCGAAGAACACCAGGTCGCCGCGCTGCAGATCCTCCCGCTCGACCGGCTCGAGACCGGAGTGGTGCATCTGGTCCCCGGCGTCGCGATGGAGGGTGATGCCGTGGTGATGGAACAGGGTGTACGTGTACCCGGAGCAGTCGAAGCCGTAGGCGCTCACCCCGGCCCACAGGTACCGCAGCCCCAGGAACCGCTCGCCGGTGGCGACGATGTCCTCCACCGTGGGCAGGGGCGGCCGCTCGCCGTGCCCGCGCACCACCACGTCCCCTGCCGGCAGGTAGGCGGGGCGTCCGCCCGGGACGGCGACCTCCACGGACTTCGCCGTGCGCCCGAGCACGGGCAGGATCGTGTCGAAGGAGACCGGGATCCCCGGATGGTTGCCCGAGGGGGTGCCGGTCAGCGTGCTGGTCAGCGCGGTGACCGTGGCGGTCGGTGCGGAGCCGGCGAGGTCGGCGAAGTCGTCGTCGACCACCAGCTGCACGGTGGGGACCCAGCCCGGGTAGCCGCGCGGGTCGCGCGGAGTGGGCTGGGCGGTGACCACGATGTGCGCCCAGTCGCCGACGATCTCGTCGACGATCACCTCGCTGCCCAGCACCGCCTGCGACTCGAGCTCGCCGGTCAGCCAGCGCCGGGTCTCGGTCTCCTGCATGTTCGCGTTCCAGGCGTCGAGGTCGACGGGATCGGTGAGCGAGGGGTCGTCGACGCCGGGCCGGGCGGTGTCCGGTTCCACCCACAGCGTGGTCGCGGTGACGGCCACATGGGCCCGGGCCCCCGGGGTGAGGCCTGCCCCGGGTGCGGGGTGGTCGGCCGGTCGGGGACCGGCGGCGAGCGTGGCGGGGGAGAGGGCGGCGAGCCCGGCGGCGACGGTGCCGGCCGCGGCCAGGCGCATACCGTCACGGCGCGTGAACGGGACGGCGGGGATACGGTGCGTGCGGGTCATGAGGGTCTCCTTCGACGGGCCCCGCAGGCGGGGCCGTGGCTGAGGTGCCGTGCAGAGTCGGTGAGATGCCCGCCGGCGTCGTCCGCGGGGCGGCGGGCGCCGGCGGCAGGGCGCTCATCGATCACCCCCGTCCCCGCTCGGTGACGCGGTCGGCGCGGCAGGGTCGACGTCGGCCGGAAGGAGCTCCAGCCCCAGGCCCGGCCCGCCGCACAGGCGCAGCCAGGCGCCGTCCTGCGTGAAACCGCCGCGCGGCGCCGCGGAGGTGAACCAGGCCGGCGGGTCCAGGTCGATCATCGTGATCGCCGGATGGGCCATGGCCAGGTGGGCGGCGGCGGTGATCGAGATGCGCGGCTCCATCATGGCGCCGACCATGCACTCCTTCCCCGCCTCCCGGGCGATGTCCGCGATCTCCATCGCCCCGCGGATCCCGCCGGTCTTGGCGAGCTTGATGTTCAGCAGGTCGCAGGCGTCGGCATCCACGAGGCGGCGGGCGTCCTCGGCGGTCCACACCGCCTCGTCGGCCATGATCGGCAGCTCGACGGCGGCCGCCACCCGGGCCAGGCCCTCGATGTTCCGGGCGGCGACGGGCTGCTCGACCAGCTCGATCGGCAGGCCGTCCCGTGCGAAGCCGGTGATGATCTCGATCGCCTGCTCGGGGCTCCAGCCCTGGTTCGCATCCAGCCGCAGCCGGGCCTCGGGCGCGGCCTCGACCACCGCGGCCAGGCGGCGACGGTCCTCCGCGATGTCGTGGCCGAGCTTGATCTTCAGGATCTGCTCGCCGCGGGCGACGGCCGCCCGGGCGTGCTCGGCCATCACGTCGGGCTCCTCGAGCGAGATCGTCATGTCGTTCATCAGGCCGTCCTCGAGGCGCCCCCCGAGCAGCTCCACCAGGGGGGCGTCGAGACTCCTGGCCCAGGCGTCGTGCAGCGCCACCTCGAGTGCGGCCGTCGCGCTGCTCGCCCCGTCGAGCGCTCCGGCGAGGCGGGCGGTGAGCTGCCCGAGCGTCCCGCTCGCACCCTCGAGCGCGGCCCGCAGCGGACCGGCCAGCGCGGCGCTGATCGTCTCGGCGGATTCGCCGGTGACCGCGACGGTCTCGGCCGCCGAGCCCTGGCCGACGGCACCGCCGGACAGCTCCACCTCGGCGACCACGTACTCGACCCCCTCGGTGCGGCGGGCCGCGGTGACGAAGGGGCGCAGCAGCGGTGCCCGGTGGCGGTGATGGCGCACCGCGACGACGGTCAGCGGATCGTGTCCCACGAGCTCCTCGACGGTCACAGGACGGCCATGATCTGCGCGGCGCCGAGCCCGAGGAAGGTGCCCGCGAAGGAGCCGATCAGCGCCATCAGCACACCGACCGGCACCAGCTGACGGTTGTAGGCGGCGGCGACCACGGGCGCCGAGGCGACCCCGCCGATGTTCGCGGTCGAGGCGACGGCCAGCGAGAACAGCTCGACCTTCGCGATCTTCGCGTAGATGAGCATGATGATGATGTGGACCAGCAGGACCAGCACGCCGATCAGCAGGTACAGCGGGGCCTGGGTGAGAGCGGAGAAGTCCGAGCCCGAGGCGATCTGCCCGATCACGACGAACAGCATCAGCGTGGCCACCTCGGTGGAGCCGGCCGTCCTGCCCAGCGGCGTCACCGCGATGACCAGGCCCAGCAGGGAGACGATGAGGATCGTCCAGGTGGTGGCGTTGACGACGGTGCCCCACTCGGGCAGGAGCGAGCCCACCCAGCTGGCGGCGGTCGAGGCGAACAGGGAGCCGAACACGACGATGGCGAGCGAGGCGACCGTGATCGGGCGCTCGTCCTCGTCGAAGGCGCCGACGTGGGCGTCGAGGTGGGAGGTGTCCGCCTTGGTCCACCGGTTGAAGCGGGGCGAGGAGGCGACCGCGGCGAACATCGCCATCAGCCACACCGAGTACATGATCGTGTCCGTGATCAGGGCGTAGCCGAAGATCGTCTCGGGCGCCTGCAGGATGTCCTGCACGGCGACCATGTTCGCGCTGCCCCCGGTCCAGGAGGCCAGCAGGGCGCCGAACACCTTCCAGGACTCCGGGTGCAGCGCGCCCTGGAAGATCGTCACCACCACGACGATGCCGACGAACAGGGACGCGGCGGAGACGGCATAGGTCAGCAGCAGCTTCGGCCCCAGGCGGATGATCTTGCGGATGTCACAGCCGAACAGGAACAGCAGGATCATCGCCGGCAGCAGGACGTCCTTCACCTGGGCGACCGGCTCCCGGGTGGCGTCGTCCTGTCCGAACACGCCCAGGGAGTTCAGCGCCGCGCACGCCAGGTACATCAGCACCATGCCGGGCACGAACTTGAACAGCTTCCATCCGGTCGTGCGCTCCAGCACGATCAGCACGCACGACAGTCCCAGCAGGACGCCGAGCATGAGCAGGCCGTCGGTGATCATCGGTGATCTCCTCGTTTCGGGGAAGGGGCCGCCGCCCGGGAATGAAAAAATCGGAAGCACCGACGAGCGGCACCTCGGGGCGAGGCGCGATCGTGATGCTTCCGACGGGGACCGGTTCTGTGAGGTTCCGGGCGGACGGCGAGCGGGTTATCGAATTATGCGGGGGACCCGGCCGACAGGTCGCGGTACTTCGCGGCGGCGCTGCGCACTGCGGCGGCGAGCGCCCTCTGCGAGGACCCGTGGTACCTGTCGGTGATCGACTCCACCAGGGCGTCATCCTCGAGGAGTGAACGCCCCACCAGCAGTTCGCGGACGAACTCGACAGTGAGCGTCAGTGTGGCGGTGCAGTCCACGGCGTGGATGACGTGGGTCTCAGTATCGACCACGAGGCCGATGAAGAAAAGCCCCCACTGCGAGGTGATCGGATTGTTGGTCGGTGACTTGGCCTCGCCGGTGAGGTAGATCGTGGGCGCCATGGTGCGCATCCTAGGTGGTCAGAGCGGGGCCGCGGCATGGTGTGGGCAGGCTGCGGCCCCCTCCCTCACAGGTACTCGAGGTTGATCTCGTTCTCCGGGTGGAAGAACACGCAGGAGCCAGGCTTGGGCCGGACGTGGATCGTCGAGTCCGGCTCGATGTCCTTGAAGCCGTGATCCAGGCGCATCACCAGCTGGTGCCCGCGCACCACGGCCGTCATCGACTCGGTCTCGCGGGTGGAGCAGTGCAGGAACGCCTCCCCGCCCAGCCTCTCGACCAGGCGCACCGTCAGCGGGAGGCTCTCCCTCCCGTCCGACGCGCCGTCGGCGCCGCCGACGATCTCCCAGCTCTCGGGGCGCACCCCGACGATCACCTCGTCGGTGGTCCGCTCCACGTACTCGCGGGGCAGATCCAGGTCCATGCCGTGCGTCGGGCCCAGCAGCGCCCGGCCGTCGGAGGTGACCACGGCCCGGTCGATCAGGGTCATCGCCGGGGAGCCGATGAACCCGGCGACGAAGGTGTTGCCGGGGTGCTCGTACAGGTGCGTCGGCTCGTCCACCTGCTGCAGCACGCCCTCCCTGAGCACCGCGACGCGGTCGCCCATGGTCATCGCCTCGGTCTGGTCGTGGGTGACGTAGACCGTGGTCACGCCGAGCTCGCGCTGCAGGGACCCGATCTGTGCGCGGGTGGAGACGCGCAGCTTCGCATCCAGGTTCGACAGCGGCTCGTCCATGCAGAACACCTTGGGGTTGCGCACGATCGAGCGGCCCATCGCCACGCGCTGGCGCTGCCCGCCGGACATCTGCGAGGGCTTCTTGTCCAGCAGCGGCTCGAGCTCGAGCATCGCGGCGGCCCGCTCGACCTGCTGCGCGATCTCCGCCTTCGGCATCCTGAGGTTCTGCAGGGCGAAGGCCATGTTCTGCCGCGCCGTCATGTTCGGGTAGAGGGCGTAGGACTGGAACACCATGGCCACGTCGCGGTCCCGGGCGCGCTGCTCGCTGACGTCGACGTCGTCGATGAGGACGGAGCCCTCGTCGACCGGCTCGAGACCGGCCAGCATCCGCATCGCGGTGGACTTCCCGCTCCCGGACGGCCCCACCAGCACCAGGAACTCGCCGTCGGCGACGGTGAGGGATACCCGGTTGACCGCCGGCGGGCGGGAGGGGTCGTAGATGCGGGAGGCCTGCTGGTACTCGACGGTGGCCATGGTGTTCCTCGTGCTCCTTCAGGGGGTCGGGGGGACGCTCACAGGTTGGGGGTGATGTCCCGGTCGATGACCTCCTGCGTCTCGTTCTGCAGGTCCTCCATCACGGTGGCGACGTCCTCGCCGGCGATCGCGATCCGGTCCAGGCCGGCGCCGATGCGCTGGCCACCGCCGGAGACGAACACGCGGGCGTAGTCCTGCGGCGCGGTGTTCTCGCTCAGCTGCTTGATGGCGGTCATCGCGTTGGGGTTCTCCTCGAGGTACTTCGCCTCCTCGGGATCCTCCATCGCGGACTTCCGCACCGGCATGTAGCCGGTGGCCTGGCTGAAGGTGATGGTGTTCTTGGTGTTGGTCAGGAAGTCGGCGAACTTCACGGCCGTCAGCTTGCGCTCGTCGCTGATGCCGGAGGGGATCGCGACCCCCGCACCACCGGTGCAGGCGCCGGGCGTGGGCCCGGGCAGGTAGGTGGTGTGGAAGGGGGCCTCGGCCGAGTCGTTGAGCCCGCCCAGCGACCCGGTGGACTGCAGCAGGCCCGAGGCGTTGCCGATGGCGAAGGTGTTGTTGGCGTCCTGCTCGATCTGGATGTGACCGGCCGCGACCTGCTCCTGCAGGAAGGTGGCCGCATCCAGCGAGCCCTGCTCGGTGAACGCGGGCTCCCACTCGTTGGAGTAGGCGCCGCCGAAGGTCCAGATCATGCCCTGGAAGTACCAGTCGAGGTAGTTCGAGCCGTCGGGCACCACCAGCGCGGGCTTGCCGCCGTTGGCGTCCATGATCTTCGGCGCCCACTCGGCGAACTCCTCCCAGGTCTCCGGGCCTCGGTCGGTGGGCAGGCCGGCGGACTCCATCACGTCGGTGTTGAGGTACATCAGTGTGGTGGAGCGGGAGAACGGCATCCCGTAGTGCTTGCCCTCGAACTCGTAGTCCTCGCGGAGGGTGTCGACGATGTCGTCGGACTCGACCCCGGCCTCGGCCCAGAGGTCGTCCAGCGGCTCGGTCACCCCGGTGAAGGCGAAGTTGAACCAGGTGACGTCCGAGGCGACGATGAGGTCCGGCAGCCCGCCGCCGGCCAGCGCGGCGTTGAACTTCTGGCCCAGCTCCTCGTAGCTGGCGCCGCCGTCGATGAGCGTGGCCGGGGTGTCGGGGTTCTCCTCGTTCCACAGGTCGATGATGGACTGCTCGATGTCCTTCGAGCTGCCCGGGTGGTTGGACCAGAACTGGAGGGTGCCGTCGCCCTCCTCGCCGCCGCCACCGCTGCCTGCGGAGGTGGAACCGCCGGCGCAGGCGCCGAGCGCCAGCGCGGCCGAGCCGGCACCGGCCATGCCGAGAAGTGAGCGTCGCGAGAATGTCATGTCGAACTCCAATTCGTGGGGTCGTGCGGAGAGGGGGAGCGGCCGACGGGACGGCCGGGACGGGGACGGGGACGGCGGGGCGGGGGCGCTCAGCCCTTGACGGCCCCGGCGGTGAGGCCCTTGATCATCTGCTTCTGCAGGATCAGGAAGACGATGAGCATGGGGACCGCGGTCAGGACGGTGCCGGCCATCACCGGCCCCCAGTTGGTCAGCCCCTCGTTGTCCTGCAGCTGCGTGAGGCCGATCGGCAGCGGCGCGACCTTGTCGGTGTCCGACATCAGGAACGGCCACAGGTACTGGTTCCACTCGTTGACCACGGTGATCAGGGTGAAGGCGATCAGGGTGGGCCAGGACATCGGCAGCACCACCCGGAACAGGGTCCGGAAGAAGCCGGTGCCGTCGAGCTCCGCGGCCTCCATGACCTCCTTCGGCAGCGAGAGGAAGTGGTTGCGCATCAGGAAGGTGCCGAAGGCGACCGCGGCCAGCGGCACGATGATGCCCTGGAAGGTGTTGCGCCATCCCCAGCTCGCCACGAGCGCGTAGTTCGAGATCACGGTGATCTGGTTGGGCACCATCAGCGAGGCGATCACCAGCAGGAACAGCAGGTTCCGGCCGGGGAAGCGCAGGAACGAGAAGCCGTAGGCGCACATCACCCCCAGCGACACCTCCACGACCGTGAGGATCGAGGTGATGATGATCGAGTTGCGCAGATAGCGGTCGAAGCGCACCTCCTCGAGAACGTAGGTGTAGTTCTCCGGTGCGAAGGGGTTGGGGATCCACGTGATGGGGTCGGAGTAGATGTCGCCGTGGGTCTTCAGCGAGGTGATCACGATGAAGTACAGCGGCACGAAGAACAGCAGCACCGCGGCCACCATCCCCAGGTAGCCGAGGAGCTTGCCGCCCTTGCCTCCCTGGTGGTCCAGCTGGCGGGACGCGGCGCGCTTCTTCTGCGCGGGGGTGAGCTCGGGAGCATCGGCGGAGCCGACCCCGGGCACGGGAGGCAGCACGGCCTTGGTGTCGTCGGTCATGGTCATGGGAGCCTCCCTCCTAGTCCTGCTTGTCCTGGAGCTTCACCTGGACCAGCGTGATCACCAGGATCACGAGGAACATGATGGTGGCGACCGCGGCGCCGTAGCCCGCGCGGTTGTTCACGAAGGTCTCCTGGTAGACCTGGTAGACGAGCGTCGACGTGCCGGTGCCGAAGGGCCCGCCCTGGGTCATCACCTGGATGATGTCGAAGACCGTGAACGAGTTCAGCAGCACCGTGACGGACAGGAAGAACGTGGTGCCCCTCAGCTGCGGGAGGATCACCCGCCAGAACCTCCGCCAGCCGGAGGTGCCGTCGATCTCGGCCGCCTCGTCGAGGTCCTTGCGCCGCCCCTGCAGGGCCGCCAGGTAGATCACGAAGGTGTAGCCGAGGTTCTTCCACACGTAGGTGGCGGTGATCATGAACAGCGCCCAGCCGGAGTGCTGGTAGAAGTGCGGGGTGTTCAGCCCGAGCACGTCGAGCACCGCCTGGATCAGCCCGTAGCCGGGATCGAAGACGAACTGGAAGGCGACACCGATCGCCGCCCCGGCGATGACGTAGGGCGCGAACACCATCGTCCGCACCAGGCCGCGGCCGCGCAGCTTCTGGTCCAGCAGCATGGCGAGCGCGAGCCCGATCGCCATCGAGCCCAGCACGGCCACGACGGTGAAGATCGCGGTGTTGCGTGCGATCTGCCAGCTGGTGTCGTCGGTGAACCACTCGACGTAGTTGCCCAGGCCGATGAACCGCATCGTCGGTGACGAGATGTTCCAGTTGTAGAACGAGATGCGGAAGTTGTCGATCAGCGGGCGGTACGTGAACAGCGCCAGCAGGATCATGTTCGGCAGGATCAGCGCGGCCGCGAGGCCGATGTGGCGCCAGTTGAGCGCACGGGACCGCTTGATCGGCTCCTCGGTGGAGGCCGACTTCTCGAGGCCGGGGATCGTGGGGGACGTCACGAGGCTCAGAGTACTTCGGGTGATCCGGACGCGAGCGCACTTCGGGCAAACGCGGCGGATCTGTGACCTTCTCCGGCGCCAGCGCGACAGTCGGTGACGGAACCGCAGGTCACGCGGCTGTCGGCGCCGTTGACGCGTGATCGCGGCGCGGGGGCGGACGGGGCGCGGCCCGTGGAGCGGCCACTGCGGATTCACCTGCTGTTCGCCCCTCCGCCCGTACTCCGTCACCGGGCTGCGACCACGCCGTGACCTGCGGCGTGACCAGCGTCTCGGACCGACGGGGAGGGCTGGTGCAGGGGCTGGGGTCAGGTCAGAGAACGCTCGAGGGCCGGCTCAGGCACCGCGCCCCCCGGCGAGGGCGTCGACCGCGCGGATCAGTCCCAGATGGCTGAACGCCTGGGGGAA
>CAZHSL010000016.1:0-19385 GCA_964535185.1 uncultured Corynebacterium sp. | reverse complement strand
GGTACACGGCGATGCAGTGCTCCTGTCCACGAGTCATGACCAGTCCCGAGGCGAGTTCGTCGCGGAACTTCGCCGGGAAGATCAGGCGGCCCTTCTCGTCGAGCTTGGGCGTGAAGGTGCCGAGGAACATCAGCGCCCTCCTTCACCTGCCGCGACTCGCGATCCGGACTCCATCTCCTCCCAACGCACTCCACTTTACCCCACTAGTCCCCACCAGCGGACACAGAATCACCGAAATCACCGAGTGCGAGCGGCATCTCGCCTGGTCAGCGGGGTGGGGCAAGGTGGGGGGAAATTCTCGTCGGGCATGTCTCCCGGCCTGCGCGGGTGCCGTCGCTCGCTGCGGTCGGACACTGCTCGCTGCGCGGCTCTGCGTGAATGCGCAGGTCATCGCACCGTCGTGGGGGTCGACGACGGTGTGGGGAGGGAGGTGGAGGGGTGAGGGGACCCGCGGTGGAGCGATGTGGGGGATGACGGGGAGCGAGGGCTGCGCGACCTCGTCCCGGGGCGCTGGCGGGTGACCGCTCGGTCACCGACGGGGCTGCGGACATGACGATGCCCCGGCTCGTTCGAGCCGGGGCATCGTCAGGTGTCGGTGCGGCGGTGCCGCGTCGCCGGGAGGTCGGTCAGAACCGGGGGTCGTCCCCCGCGCGCCTCTCCCAGCGCTCCTCCATCTTGCGCATGAAGGTCCCGCCGTCGCCGCCGGAGGACGCCGGGCCGGTGCCGCCGCCCCCGCCTCCGCCGTCGGTGGTGCCCTTGCCCGGGGTCGAGCCGCTGGGCCCGGTGACCGCATAGACCGCGCCCGCCAGCATGCCGATGAAGGCGATCACTCCGAGCCAGATCGCCGGCATGCTCACTGCCAGCACCAGGACCCCGAGTCCCACGACCACGGCGCCCAGGCCGATGAGAATCCGACGCCCGCTGCGTCGCGGCGGCGTCTTCGGTGCGAAAGCTCGTGCGAGGCGCGGATCGTCAGCGAAGAGCTGGCGCTCCATCTCGTCGAGCATCTTCTGCTCGTGTTCAGACAGCGGCATGATCCCGCTCCTTGTCCCCGTCCTCTCGCGCCGGTCGGCGCACATCCACCGAGCGAAGATCCTGGCCCTCGTCGGCGATGCATCCAGTTTAGATCCTGTTCCTGAGTTATGTGAACTGTCCGGGCAGGGCATCACACCCCGGTCGCGGCGCCGCCCTCGTCGGCCTCGTCGTTCCCGGTCGGACGGACCGCGCGCGGGCCGGCGACCGGTCGGTCCCCTCGTGCCGCGGCCGAGCGGTCCCGGGTGCCGTCCGAGGCGGCCGGGAGGGTCGATCCCCGCCCCAGGCTGCGGGTGCCGAAGCGCTCCAGGGCCCGGTCCATCGCGGCCTCCAGGTCCTGCCAGCCCGCCGCCCGGCCGGCGAGCTCGGACTGCACGGGAGCGCCGGCCGCCGGCTCCAGGTGCGAGGCGCGCACCCCGGCCAGACGCACCCGGGGCATGGTGGGCCGCTCGCGCTCCCACAGGGAGACGACGTGCTCGCGCAGGCGCTCCCCGCTGGCGGTGGGCTGGTCCAGGGTGGAGGAGCGGGTGAGGGTGGTGCCGTCGGGGGCGCGGAGCTTGAGCACGACGGTCCTCGTGATGAAGCCGCCCCGACGCAGCTGCCGGGCGACGTCATCGGCCATCTGCGTGATGCGCCGACGCACCTCGGCGGGATCGGTGAGGTCCTCGTCCCAGGTCCGTTCGGTCCCCAACGACCTGTCCTTGGTGCGCCGCCCGAGCCCGGTGCGATCGGTGCCGTCGGCGAGCGCCAGGATCTCCGGCGTCCGGGGACCGAGCGCCCGGGTGAGGGTGGAGCGGGGTGTCTCCCGCAGCTGGCCGATGGTGCGCACACCGAGCCGAGCGAGCGACTCCTGCGCCTTCGGGCCGACGCCGGAGATCACCGAGACGGGCAGCGGCGCGAGGAACTCGGCGGTGCGGGCGGCGGGGACGATGAGCATCCCGTCGGGCTTCGCCCGGGCAGAGGCGATCTTCGCCACGGCGCGGGAGACGGATCCGCCGACGGAGCTGGGCAGGTCCAGCTCCTCCCGGATCCGCCGCCGCAGCAGCTCGGCGATCTGCTCCGGCGGGCCGAACAGCCGCCGCGCCCCGCGCACGTCGAGGAAGGCCTCGTCGACGCTGATCTGCTCGATGTCGGCGACCACGTCGGCGAGCAGCTCCATCACCCGGGCGGAGGTCCGGCGGTAGTGCTCGATCCGCGGGGGGACGATGACGAGGTCCGGAGCCAGGCGCCGCGCCGTCGCCATCGGCATCGCCGAGCGGATGCCGCGGGTGCGGGCGGGATAGCTGGCCGCGGCGACGACACCGCGCGCCCCGGCCCCGCCGACCACCACGGGCAGGCCCTGCAGCCGGGGATCGTCCCGCACCTCGATCGAGGCGAAGAAGGCGTCCATGTCCAGGTGCAGGATCGCGGGGACCTCCTCGGCCGCTCCCGCCTGACCGCGCTCGTCCATCCGGCACCTCCCTCGCGGTGCACTGTACCCGGGCCGGAGCCGCCCTCCCCGTGCGCTCAGCCGGCGTCGGCGAGCTCGGTGACGCGGGCGGGGAGATCCTCGAGGAGACGCTCGGCGATCAGCTCGAGGTGCGCCGCGGTCCCCTCGAGATGGCTGCGCAGCAGCTCCGGGTCCGGCCGGGCGGAGCCGTCCCGATCCAGCCGTGCCCTCTCGGCCACGAGCGGCGCCAATTGCCGAGCCCGTTCGGCCTCCGGCCCGCCCAGCCGCTCGAGGGCGGTCCACACGTTCAGCGGCAGCGCCCGGCGGCGCTCGCGATTGGCGCGGGAGACCAGCACGCCGGCCCCGCGCAGCGCCGCACGGTGGACGAGCTCGAAGGCCGCACGCGGATCGTCTTCCCGGCGGGAACGCCCCTGGCGCAGGAGATCGCGGGCCCGCTCGAGATCCGCCTGGTCCTGATCGAGGCGGGCCAGGCGCAGACGGAGGGCGCGGGCGCCGGAGCCGAGCGGTGCCGCGGCCGCTCCTCGTCGGTGCATCGTGCGGGTCATCGGTCTCCTCCTCCGTGGACTCGGGGCGCTCCCTGCGCCGTCCTGATGAGGGAACGCTATGCGCGGGGTCCGACAGACGGGACCGGGACGTCGGCGCTGTGGGCAGGTCCTGCGTGGGGAGGAACGGTGCCGACGATCTCCTAGAGTGGGGCGATGCCCCGCCGCGACCGCTCGCGCCGTGCCGCGTTCACGCGCCTCGGCCCCCTCGACACCCCGATCCCCGTCTCCACCGGGACCGCCCGCCTCAGCGTGGAGAACGACGGCTCGGTGCTGCTGGACGTCAACGGGGCACCGTCCTCCCACCTGCACCCGGATCCCGAGCACCTGGTGTTCGAGTACATGCGCTGGATGCTGCTGGTGATCGACCGGCACCTGGCCGAGCTCCCCGCACCGGGGTCCGCGGGCGATGCCCCCGTCGCCGCTGTCCAGCTCGCCCACCTCGGCGGGGGCGGCTGCTCGCTGCCCCGGGCGATCGCGGCGCGCCATCCGCGCACCCGCCAGACCGTGGTGGAGATCGACGAGCTGCTCGCGCAGCAGGTGCGGGACTGGTTCGACCTCCCCCGCTCCCCGCAGCTGAGGCTGCGGATCGAGGACGCGCTCAGCGCCCTGACCTCCTGGCGCGAGGACCGGTTCGACGTCCTGGTCCGCGACGTCTTCAGCGGGACGCTCACCCCCGAGGAGCTGATCACGGCGGAGGCGGCCGCCCACGCCGATCGGGTGCTGCGCGAGGGCGGGATCTACCTGGCCAACTGCGCGGCACCCCCGGGCACCGGCCTGATGGCGGACGAGGTCGCCACGCTCTCGGCCGTGTTCCCGCACGTCGGCGTCATCGCCGAGCCCGCCCACCTCTCGGGCAAGCGCCGCGGGAACTGCGTCCTGCTCGCCTCCCGCCGCCCGCTGCCGGAGGGGATCGACCGCGACCTGCGCTCCGACGCGGTCTCCGTGCGGCTGGCGCGACGACCCCAGGTCGAGGCGCTCGCCCGGGCCGGGCGCGTGCTGCGCTCGCGCTGAGACCCCGGCCGAGCCGGCCCGCCCTCGGCGGCACGGACGACGACGGACCGGGCAGGAGCGCGATGCTCCTGCCCGGTCCGTGCTGCTGACGAGCTGTCGTCGATCAGACGGGGCGGACCTGCTCGGCCTGCGGCCCCTTGTCGCCCTGACTGACCTCGAACTCCACGCGCTGCCCCTCGTCGAGGGAGCGGTAGCCGTCCATGTCGATCTTGCTGTGGTGCACGAAGACGTCTGCGCCGCCTCCGTCGATCTCGATGAATCCGTAGCCCTTTTCGGCGTTGAACCACTTGACCGAGCCCTGTGCCATACCTGTCACCTTCTGTGTCGTCCATCATCGATCGCACGACGCGATCGCGGTGCCGCGTGAAGCCGTCCCCCGCCGGAGCGGGTGGCGCATTGGTGCGAGCCGTACTGCCGTGCCGAGGCACCGTCGACGGACTGTCCTGCTGGAACTGCATCACCGCAACGCCTACATTCTGGCACGACCGTGGCCCGGTTCACACGGAGATGGGCACGACCCGATCACGAAGCGGTAACGAACTGCGCAGGGAGCGGTCCGACCGAGCGTACGGCCGGCACCGTCCGGGCGCTCACAGCGACGGCGGCTCCTCCGGGGAGTCGCCGTCGTGGTCGGCGAGGAAGCGCTCGAAGTGCTCGCCGATCTCGTCGGCCGTCGGGAGGTCCATCGTGGTCGCGAGCGGGGAGGAGTCCTCGCCCTCGCCCAGGGAGTCGTACTGCTCCTCGAGCGCGCTGACGATCTGCCGCACCTCGCTGTTCTGCTCGAGGGAGCCCTGCAGGGCGACGGTGGCGGCGTCGGTGAGGTCGCCGAGGTGGACCAGCGGCAGATCGAGGCCGGCCGCCTCGCTGACCCGCCGCAGCAGCGCCAGCGCGCCAGCCGGGAAATCCGTGCGGGCCAGGTAGTGCGGGACCTGCGCCGCGTACCCCATCGCGGGATGGCCGGCCCTGCCCAGCCGGTGCTCGAGCAGCGTGCCGAAGGCCGCCGGGATCACGAGCTCGGGCGTCCCCTCCTCGCCGATGTCCGGCACGGTGCCCGGGGCGGGCGTGGCACGGGCGCCGGGCCGCCCCAGCAGCGAGGGATCGTTGGCATGGGCGAACAGACCGATGGGGCGCGTGTGGGGCACGGCCATCGGCACCCCCTGCATCCCGACCACCCGTTCGATGTCGAAGAACTCCACGAGGTCGATCAGCGCCTCGGCGAGACGCCGCCACTGCAGGTCCGGCTCGGGGCCGTCGAGGAAGAGGAACGGCCGGTCCTGCTCGTCGTACATCAGCGAGAGCGTGAGCTCGGGGACGTCGACCTCCACGAAGGAGGTGCCGTCGAAGGTCGCCTGCGGGCGCGCTCCGCGATAGTCGAGCAGCTCGTCGGTCTCGAAGGAGACCAGGCGCAGGTGCCGCAGCTCGTCGCGCAGGTACCCCGCGGCGATGCGGCAGGCGTTGCCCGCATCGACCATCCCCGGCAGCGCGTGCACCAGCGTGAGCCCGGTGCGCGGCACGGCCTCCAGGACCTCGGTCGACTCGAACCGGTACAGATCGCGAGGGTCTCGCATCGTGGTTCCTCCCGCGCGGCCGACTGGACGTGGATCACCTGATGGCGCGCGCACCCAGGCCCGTCCACCATAATGGACCACCGTGCTTCGCCGACCCGGGGTCCGCCGGGCAGGGCGCGGCACGAGGACGCACAGGGTGGAGAGGCAGGGCCGTGGACGACGCCGATGAACAGATCGCCCGGGAGATCGCACGCGAGCAGGGGTACGCCGACCGCCTCTACCGGCGGCTGGACGAGCTGATCGCCCAGGTGGAGAAGAACCTCGACGAGATCCAGGGATCGCAGCACGCCTCGACCCACCAGAACCGCTCCGAGCGCGACTCCTTCATGGCGCTGTACGAGGACCGCCTCGCGCTGCTGCGCTCGGTCTCCCGCAGCGTCGTCTTCGGCCGGCTGGACATGGACGACGCCGCCCGCCACTACATCGGGCGCATCGGGCTGTTCACCCCCGACCGCGAGCAGCTGCTCGTGGACTGGCGGGCTCCTGCCGCAGCCGCGTTCTACCGCGCCACCAGCACCGACCGGCAGTCGGTGCGGCTGCGGCGCCATCTGATCAACCGCGGCCGCGACGTGGTCGGGCTCGAGGACGACGTGCTGGACCAGTCGATCATCGACGACCCCGATCACGATGTCGTGCTCCAGGGCGAGGGGGCGCTGCTCGCCGCCGTCTCGGGCAAGCGCACGGGACGGATGGGCGACATCGTCGCGACCATCCAGGCGGAGCAGGACCGGATCATCCGCTCCGAGAACCGCGGGGTGCTCGTCGTCCAGGGCGGGCCGGGCACCGGCAAGACCGCTGTGGCCCTGCACCGTGCGGCGTACCTGCTGTACACCCACCGCCGACGCCTGGAGCACACGGGCGTGCTGATCATGGCCCCCACCCCCGGGTTCCTGCGCTACATCGAGAGGGTGCTGCCGAGCCTCGGGGAGTCCGGCGTCGTGATGCTCACCCCGGGCGAGCTGTTCCCCGGGGTCGAGACCTTCCGGCACGACGAGGACGAGGTGGCGCGCCTGAAGGGCGACGCCGCGATGGCCGAGCTGCTCTCCCGCGCGGTCAAGCAGCGTCAGGTCGTCCCCCGGGCCGACATCTCCCTGCGCATCGACGGGACCCCGATCACCCTCACGCGGGACGTGATCCGCGCGGCCCGCCGGGAGGCCCGCGCCTCGCACAAGCCCCACAACACGGCCCGTGCGGTCTTCGTCCGAGCCGCGATGGACCGGCTGGTCGAGAACTACGAGGAGTCGCTGCGGGCCCAGGGCCACACCGTCATCCCCGAGGACCGCCCGGACCTGCTCTCGGACCTGCGGCACGATCCCGAGGTCAGGCGCCAGCTGAACCTGGCCTGGCTCCCTTACACCCCGCAGGGCTTCCTGCGGATCCTGTTCTCGCGGCCCGACCGGCTGCGCGAGGCCGCTCCCCGCGCGATCGCGGACCGGGTGGAGCTGCTGGTGCGTCCCAAGGACTCCCCGTGGACGGTCGAGGACGTCCCGCTGCTGGACGAGGTCGCGGAGCTGCTCGGCGAGGACTCCGCGCCGGCGGAGGCCCGGGCCCGCGACGACGCCGAGCGCCGACGGTCCGAGGTCGAGTACGCCCGCAAGGTGATCGAGAACATCGACACCTCGGGGATCATCCGCGCCGAGGACCTCGCCGATCAGGTCAGCCACATCCGCGACGGCAGGACCCTGGCCGAGCGCGCGTCCGCGGAGCGGAGCTGGACCTACGGCCACGTCGTGGTCGACGAGGCCCAGGAGCACTCCCCCATGAGCTGGCGCGCGCTGATGCGACGGGCACCCACCAAGTCCTTCACGGTGGTGGGCGACGTCGCCCAGACCTCCTCCGCCGGCGGGACGGACTCGTGGACGGCTGCGCTGTCCCCGTACATCCAGGACCGACTGCAGGTCGAGCACCTCACGGTCAACTACCGCACGCCGAGCCGGATCATGGATCGCGCGGTGGCGATGGCGCAGGCCCACGATCTGCCGGTGACGCCGGTGAGCTCGGTGCGCGAGGGCGATCGGGGGCCGCTGATCGAGCGCACCGGACCGGGTGAGCTCGTCGCACGCACCGCCGAAGCGGTGGCGAGTGTCCATGCGGAGCGGCTGGGGAGGATCGCCGTGATCGCGGACGAGGAGCGGCTGCCGGCCCTCGTCGCCGCTCTGCGCTCGCAGCAGGGCCTGCCGGCGGTCGGTGCGGGCTCCGCGGGGGTGGACGACGAGATCGCGGTGATGACGGCGCAGGACGCCAAGGGCCTCGAGTTCGACGCGGTGGTGATCGTGGAGCCGGCGGAGCTGATCGACGCCCACGGCGCCGGGGGCCTGTACGTGGCGATGAGCCGCTCCACCCAGCACCTGGGGATCGTCCACGCCCGGGAGCTCCCCGCCGGCATCGCGGACTGAGGGCCCGGCCGCCGCCCCGGACAGGGATCGGCGGCCGTGGCTTCCCCTCCACGACCGCCGATCAGGTGTGCGCCGCGTGGGCGCACGGGGAACATCTTAAGCACATCCGCCGGCGCCTCCGCACCGAATCCGGGATGTGGGCGGAACCCGTCGGCCACGTGTGCGCTGCGACACAGCACACAGCCCGCGGGGCACCCTCAGGCCGACGGTTCCTCGACGGGGTCGCCGCCCCGCGGCGCCTCGGCCCGCAGCCGGGCGATCGCCGCCTCGAAGTCCTCGAGGGAGTCGAAGCTCTGGTAAACGCTCGCGAAGCGGAGGTAGGCGACCACGTCGAGCTCCTGGAGCGGCTGGAGGATCGTGAGGCCCACCTGATGGGCGTCGATCTCGGCGAGGCCGCTGGAGCGGATGCTCTCCTCGACGCGCTGGGCGAGCAGCGCCAGCTGATCATCGCTGACCGGCCGCCCCTGACAGGCCTTGCGCACCCCGGAGATCACCTTGGCGCGGCTGAACGGCTCGCTCACGCCGGAGCGCTTGAGCACGGAGAGCGAGGCGGTCTCCGAGGTGGAGAAGCGGCGCGAGCAGTTGGGGCACTGGCGCCGGCGACGGATCGTCGCGCCGTCGTCCGACGTGCGGGAGTCGACGACGCGGGAGTCGGGGTTGCGGCAGAACGGGCAGTGCATCCGCCCAGGATAGCCGCCCGGCCCCCGCTCAGCGGGTCGTCTGCTCCACGACCGGCAGCTCGATGACGTCCCCGGCGGTGACCCGGCCCGTGGGCAGCTGGTTGTGCTGGCGCACCTCGGTGACGAACTCCTGGGCGCTCATGCCCTCCGGTGCGTACTGCTCGGCGTAGCCCCACAGGGTGTCGCCCGCCTCGACGGTGACCGTGACGGGCTGCTCGCCCTCGGTGCCGGCGAGCGCGGGCAGATCGATCACCAGCAGGACGGCGGCCGCCACCAGCAGGCCGAGCACGAAGGCGATCAGCGTGACCACCCGGCGCCCGCGACGGGTCGGCTCGAGTCGAACGCGCGCTCGAGGAGCGGCCTCGTCACGCGAGGCGCCCTGCGTGGGGAAGGGCAGGACCGTGGCGATGTCGGTACGCATATCCGAACTCCTGTTCGATCGAATGTCTGTGCGACTGTAACCCGGGGCGCCGACGACACGCAACAGAAACCTCGAACATGTGTTTGGCTTCCGGTGCGCGCCGCCCTACCCTGGGTGACACGACCACGGAACCGCACGGGTCCGACAGATGACGCCAGGAGGCCGCACGATGACGCCGAGCACGCCCACGCCGACCCCGCTGCGCGCCGAGGTCCCGGAGGACGAGCGCACCGCGGGCCTCACCCGCCGTCAGCGGCTGATCCTGGAGACGATCAACGACGCGGTGGCCGCGCACGGCTACCCGCCCACCATGCGCGAGATCGGTGACGCGGTCGGTCTGACGTCGTCGTCCTCGGTCGCCCATCAGCTGCAGTCGCTCGAGCGCAAGGGATTCCTGCGCCGCGACCCCAAGCGGCCCCGCGCGATGGAGGTGGTGATGCCCGATGCGGATGACGCTCCGGCCCCGCCGCCCGCGGCCCCGGAGCCCGAGACCGTCCCGAACGCGGTGAGCGTCCCCCTGGTGGGGAGGATCGCCGCCGGCGTGCCGATCACCGCCGAGGAGCAGGTCGAGGACGTCTTCACCCTCCCCCAGCGCCTCGTGGGCGATGGCGAGCTCTTCCTCCTGCAGGTGGTCGGCGACTCGATGATCGACGCCGCCATCTGCGATGGCGACTGGGTGGTGGTGCGCTCCCAGAGCACGGCGGAGAAGGGCGAGATCGTGGCGGCGATGATCGACGGCGAGGCGACGGTGAAGACCTTCGTCCAGCGCGACGACCACGTCTGGCTCATGCCCCACAACCCGGCCTTCGCCCCGATCCTCGGCGATCACGCCGAGATCCTCGGCAAGGTCGTGGCGGTGCTGCGGGCGGTCTGAGCCCCGTCGCCCTTCGGCCGACCGGCCCTCGGAGCCGTCGGTCGGCCGCTCCTCGGCGCCGTTCGCTCAGCCGTCCGCGAGGCGGCGCAGCGCGGCCAGGGCGATCTCCGGGTCCGCGGTCGGCCACAGCGGCGGCATGGACTCCCGCAGGAAGCCTCCGTAGCGCGCCGTCGCCAGGCGGGGGTCCAGGACCGCGACCATGCCGCGGTCCCGGTCGGAGCGGATCAGACGCCCCGCGCCCTGAGCGAGCAGCAGCGCCGCGTGCTGGGCGGAGATCGACATGAACCCGTTGCCGCCGCGCTGCCCGATCCGTTCCTGACGGGCCGCCGTCAGCGGGTCGTCGGGGCGCGGGAACGGGATCCGGTCGATCGTGACGAGCCGCAGGGAGCGCCCCGACACGTCCACCCCCTGCCAGAGGGTGAGGGTGCCGAAGAGGCTCGCGTCCTCGTCCTCGCGGAAGGTGCGTACGAGGTTCGTCATCGAGTCCTCGCCCTGCACGGCGATCGTGAGGTCCAGCCGGGCACGCACGTGCTCGGCCGCGAGCTCCGCGCCGCGGCGCGAGGAGAACAGGCACAGCGCGCCCCCGCGCGAGGCCTCCACCAGCTCGGTGAGGTGGTCCAGCATCGCCGGGGAGGGCCCGTCGCGGCCCGGTGCCGGCAGATGCCGGGCGGAGTAGAGGATCCCCTGGCGGCGGTACTCGAAGGGGCTGCCCACGTCGAGGCCCGCCCAGGCGCTGGAGTCCGCCGCCGGCGGGAGCTCGTCCTCCCCCATCCGGTCGCGGCGGGCCAGGCCCACCTCCCCCGCCGCGGGCTCGAAGCGTCCTCCCAGCGCGAGGGTCGCGGAGGTGAGCACGGCGGTGCGCTCCTCGAGGATCGCTCCGCGCATCGCGGCCGCGACGCTGAGCGGCGCCACCTGGAGGCTGGAGCGACCGGTCGCCGGGGAGTGGGAGATGGAGACCACGTCGTCCTCGCCCGGCGCGGCGAGCCGCTCGCAGACGTCGATGATCTCCTGCAGGTTCGCGCGGACGGTCTTGCGCGCCCCGGCGGAGGCCTCGTCCCCGGCGTCCTTCGCGTCGGAATGCGCGGTGCGCGCCTCGACCCGCAGCTGCGCGACCGCGTCGCCGAGGCGCTCGGGCAGGTCGCCGATGACGCGGCCGTCGGGAGCGAGCTCGAGGGACTCGCGCAGCTCCTCGGAGGCGTCCTCGAGGGCGGTCGCGGCCACGCCGAGGCCGCGCAGGTCGCGGACGGTGCCGCGCAGCATGCCGGGGTTCAGCACATCGGTGACCGCACCGGTGACGCGGGCGGAGAGGTCGTGCGCCTCGTCGAAGACGACCACGTCGTGATCGGGGATGATGCCGTGGTTGTCGAAGGCGTCGATCGCCAGCAGCGCGTGGTTGGTCACCACCACATCGACCTCGCGCGCCAGCTCCCGGCTGCGTTCGGCGAAGCAGTCCTCCACCATCGGGCAGCTGCTGCCGATGCACTGGGTGCCGGTGACGGAGACCTGGCGCCAGGCGCGGTCGGAGACGGCGTCCTCGAGGGAGTCGCGGTCGCCGCTGTCGGTCTCCTCCGCCCACTCGCGCAGGCGCCGCACCTGCTGGCCCAGCCGTTCCCCGCCGCCGCGGGCGGGATCCGCCGAGGCCTCGGCGAACAGGGCGCCGGGTTCGATGTCGACCGGGTAGCCGCCGGCGATCTTGTGCTTGCACAGGTAGTTCGCCCGGCCCTTGAGGAGCGCGAAGGTGGGGGTGCGCGGCAGGTGCGGGGCCAGGGCCTCGACGAGCCGCGGGAGGTCCTTCCGGACGATCTGGGACTGCAGCGCGATGGTGGCGGTCGAGACCACCACGGGCCGGCCGCTGACCAGGGCGTGGCGCACCGCGGGCACCAGGTAGGCCAGGGACTTGCCCGTACCGGTGCCGGCCTGGACCAGGAGGTGGCGACCGCCCGACATGGCGAGGTCCACGGCCTCCGCCATCGACTGCTGCCCCTGGCGGGGCGCTCCGCCGATGGCCGCGACGGCCGCGTCCATGAGGGTGGCCAGCGGGACGTCGGCCGCCGTGGGCGAGGCGGGGTGGGCGGGCGGAGCGGTCATCCGCTCAGGGTATCCGGGGTGCGGCCGCCCACCGCTCAGGACGCGCTGCGCAGCTCGGCGGCGAGCGCCTCGTCCACCCGGGCATGGACCCG
The DNA here is from genome assembly GCA_964535185.1 of uncultured Corynebacterium sp. Lineage (GTDB taxonomy): Bacteria > Actinomycetota > Actinomycetes > Actinomycetales > Dermabacteraceae > Brachybacterium. The sequence continues at coordinate 7,228 of CAZHSL010000016.1, read as the reverse complement.
GGTGCCGTCCATCAGGTGCTCCTGGGCCAGCACCTCGCCGGTGCTGTGGACCCGCGAGATGAGGTCCCCGCGGGAGTAGGGCACCACCACGTCCACCTCGACGGCGGGACGCGGCAGCCGCTCCGCGATCAGCTCGCGCAGCTCCTGGATCCCCTTCCCGGTGCGTGCGGAGACGACCACGCAGTCGGCGACCTGGCTGCGGATCCGGGCGACGGTCTCCGGCTCGGCGATGTCCGCCTTGTTGAGCACCACGATCTCGGGCACGTCGAAGCCCTCGAGCTCGCCGAGCACCGTGCGCACCGCCGTGATCTGCCCCTCCGGGTCCGGATGGGAGGCGTCGACCACGTGCAGCAGCAGGTCCGAGTCGCCGACCTCCTCGAGGGTCGAGCGGAAGGCCTCGACCAGCTGGGTGGGCAGGTGCCGGACGAAGCCGACGGTGTCGGCGAAGGTGAATTCGCGGCCGTCCGGGGTGGTCGACCGGCGCACGGTCGGGTCCAGGGTCGCGAACAGGGCGTTCTCGACCAGCACCCCGGCGCCGGTCAGACGGTTCAGCAGGGAGGACTTGCCCGCGTTGGTGTAGCCCGCGATCGCGACCGAGGGGACCTGGTGGCGCTTGCGGTCGGCGCGCTTGGCGTCGCGGCCCGGGGCCATCGCCTTGATCTCGCGCCGCAGCTTGGCCATCCGGTCGCGGATGCGTCGACGGTCCAGCTCGATCTTCGTCTCGCCCGGCCCGCGCGAGCCCATCCCGGCTCCGGCGCCGCCGACCTGGCCGCCGGCCTGGCGGGACATCGACTCGCCCCAGCCGCGCAGCCGCGGCAGCAGGTACTCGAGCTGGGCCAGCTCCACCTGCGCCTTGCCCTCGCGGGACTTCGCGTGCTGCGCGAAGATGTCGAGGATCAGCGCGGTGCGGTCGATGACCTTGACCTTCACGATGTCCTCGAGGGCGCGGCGCTGGCCGGGGCCCAGCTCGCCGTCGGCGATGACCGTGTCGGCGACGCTGGCCGCGACCAGGTCGGCGAGCTCCGCGGCCTTGCCCTTGCCGAGGAAGGTCGCCGGATCGGGATGTGCGCGGCGCTGCAGGACCCCGTCGAGCACCTCGGATCCGGCGGTCTCGGCGAGGGCGGCGAGCTCGCGCAGGCTGGTCTCGGCCTGCTCGGCGTTGCCGGAGGTGTAGAGACCGGCGAGGACGACGCGCTCCAGGCGCAGCTGCCGGTACTCGACCTCGGTGACGTCCTCGAGCTCGGTGGACAGCCCGGCCACGCGGCGCAGCGCCTGGCGGTCGGCGAGGTCGTACTGCTCGCCGTCGGTCTCGGAGCCGTAGATGTCCGCGGAGAGGGAGGCGTCGCCGCGGGCGAGGATCCGCTCGGTGAGCGGGTCACGGGAGGGGGCGGGCCGGTCCGCGCCGCGCGAGTGGTCGACGGCCCCGGTTCCCTCCGCGCTGGTCCCGTCGACGTCGGTGTCGGAAGCGGGTTCGGGATGGAAGGCGATGGGCACGATCGGGGCACTCCTCGGGTCGGTGTCGGTGAGTCTCCACGATCCCACGCGGGGGCACGGCGGTCGAGGGATTTTGCGCAGGGCGGAGTGCGGGGCGGAGTGCGGCGCCCGCCGGGGCGGTGCCCGCAGGGGCGCGCGCCTCCGTATCCTGCTCTGGTGGACGAGCACTACTTCACCCCCTCCCCCGCGACCGACGACCGCCGGTTCCCGCTGTGGGTCCACCTGGCCGGCCGTGACCTCGATCTGGTCTCCAGCGCGTCGGTGTTCAGCGGGCGCGGCCTGGACAAGGCCACCGCGGTGCTGCTGGACCGGCTCGACGAGATCACCGCACCGCCGCCCGGCGCGAGGATCGTGGATCTCGGCTGCGGCTGGGGGCCGATCGCCCTGACCGCCGCCCTGCTGCGTCCGGATTCGGAGGTGTGGGCGGTCGACGTCAGCGAGCGGGCTCGGGAGCTCACTGCGGACAACGCCCGTCGGGCCGGGGTGAGCAACGTGCGCGTCGTCGCCCCCGACGAGGTGCCCGCGGATCTCGCGCCCGATGCGATCTGGTCGAATCCGCCGATCCGCATCGGGAAGGAGGCGCTGCACGCACTGCTGGGGCAGTGGATGGCGCGTCTGGCCCCGCAGGGCACTGCGGCGCTCGTGGTGGGCAGGAACCTGGGCGCCGATCCGCTGGCGCGATGGCTGGGCGAGCAGCTCCCCGACCGCACGGTCGGCAAGGTCGCCAGCGCGAAGGGGTTCCGCGTGATCGAGGTGGGCCCCGCCGCCTGAGAGCGTCCGGGCCCGGGTCAGACGAGCGTGGTGCCGTCGGCCACCAGCTGGGCGGGCCCGGTGAGCAGGACGTCGCCGTCGGCGTCCCATCCCACCTGCAGCCTCCCGCCCGGCACGTCCACCGTCCACGGCTGCCGGGAGTCGTCGCCGGCGCGCTGCGCGGCGGCGACCGCGACGGCCGCCACCCCGGTGCCGCACGAACGGGTCTCCCCCACTCCTCGCTCGTGGACCCGCATCGCCACGTGGCGGGGTCCGCGCTCGCTGACCAGTTCGATGTTCGCCCCGGCCGCGGGTTCGGGATCGAGTCCCGGGCGGCGGCTCAGGTCCAGCTCCTCGAGCGCGGCCCCTGCGGGCAGGAAGGCGACGGCGTGGGGGTTGCCCATGTCGACGTCGGTCGCGGCCAGGCGCTGCCCGGCGATCTCGACGGTGCGGGCGTGCGGGGAGCAGCGGGCGGTCCCCATGCCCACGCGGATGCTCCACGGTCCGCCCGGGCCGGCGGGGCGCGCGAGGACCTCGACGGTGCGCACCCCGGCGCGGGTGAGGATCTCGAAGCGGCTCTCGGCGACGTGCCCGGCCCGCTGCAGGTGCGCGGCGAGCACCCGCACCCCGTTCCCGCACATCTCGGCGATCGAGCCGTCGGCGTTGCGGTAGTCCATGAACCACTCCGGGGCATCGCCCGGGGCGTCGATCCCGGCGCTGCGGGAGCGGACGGCGCGGATCACGCCGTCCCCGCCGATACCGGCGCGCCGATCGGCGAGGGCGGCGACGGCGGCCGCGTCGAGGTCGAGCAGGCCGTCCGGATCGTCGACCACCACGAAGTCGTTCTCGGTGCCGTGGCCCTTGGTGAACTCGATGCGCACGCTCATCCCCCGAGCCTACGGCCGCTGTGCACCTCCCGCCGTGACCGCCGCCTCGATCCGCGCGACCGCCTGCTCGACCAGCGCCTCTCCGGCATCGGCCTCGAGCCAGCGGACCCGCTGGTCGCGGCGGAACCAGGTGTCCTGCTTGCGCACCAGGCGGCGTGTGCCCGCGATCGTCTCCTCGATCGCCTGCTCGCAGCTCATCGCGCCGTCGAGCACGGCCAGGCCCTGCTCGTAGCCGATCGCCCGGCGGGCGGTGCGCCCCGCGTCCAGGCCCCGCGCCCGCAGGGCACGCACCTCCGCGAGCAGACCCTGCTCGACCATGCGGTGCACCCGTGCGGCGATCCGCTCGTGCAGCAGCGCGCGGTCCATCCGCAGGCCCAGCTGCACGGTGGAGGGGTCGTGGTGGTGGGGGCGCGGCAGGAAGGCGGTGAAGGGGCGCCCGGTGAGCTCACTGACCTCGAGCGCGCGCACGATGCGGCGCGTGTCCCCGCTCCCGATGCCGGCCGCCGCCTCGGGGTCGCTGTCCGCGAGCTCGCGGTGCAGGGCCTCGGCGCCCACCCGCGCCGCGCGCTCCTCGAGACGGGCGCGCACCGCAGGATCGGTGGGCGGGAACTCGATCTCGTCGAGAGCCGCGCGGACGTACAGCCCGGACCCGCCCACCAGGATGGGGACCCGGCCGCGGGAGCGGATGCCGGCGACGGCCTCCCGAGCCGCGCCCTGGTAGGCGGAGACGCTCGCCTCCTCGGTCACCTCGAGCAGGTCCAGCAGGTGGTGCGGGATGCCGCGGCGCTCGGGGACGGTGACCTTCGCGGTGCCGATGTCCATCCCCCGGTACAGCTGCAGCGCATCGGCGTTGACGATCTCGCCGTCGAGCCGCTGCGCCAGGGCGATCGCGAGGTCGGACTTGCCCGTCGCGGTCGCGCCGACCACCGCCACCAGGGGCGCGCCCGGGGGCGGCGCGGCAGCTGCGGGCGGCGGGGCGGAGGCGTCCATGGCAGGCATGGTATCGGCGGCCGGTGTGGAGGCCGTCCGTCCTGCCTGGTGGAGGGTCAGCGGGATCACGGCTGCCGCGGAGGCCCTTCCGGCGCCGAAGGAGTAGGGTGATCGCCGATCCGAACCCTCGGATCGGCTTGGACACCGTATCGAACGCCCGAGGTGGGAAGTGACTGCACAGAACGAGTCCCCTGTTCAGATGGGCAAGGGCTCGGCCGACGAGTTGGCCCCTCTGTCCCTGTCGCGGGTCGAGGAGGGGCTGGCCCGGCACGGTTACGCCTACGTCGAGGACGAGGCGCATCCGGAGATCCTCCGTGCCCGCTTCGACGACTACCGATTCCAGTTCATGATCTCCGGGGACGAGCACGGCGTGCTGCAGACCCGGGGCCGCTGGAGCCATTCGGTGGACGTCTCGCGCAAGGTCGAGATGATCAAGCTCTGCAACGAGTGGAACATGAACCGGATCTGGCCGAAGGTCTACGTGCGCCGTGAGTCCGAAGGGCTGCTGGGCGTCTACGGCGAGCTCGCCGCGGATTTCCGCGCCGGTGCCCTCGACTCGCAGATCGACAGCGCCATCACCTGCGGTCTGAGCACAGTGATCGCCTTCTTCCACAGCCTCGAGGAGCGCCTCGGCGCGGAGCTGGACGACCTCGACACCTGACCTCTGGCCGGGCCCCGGTAGCGCGTGGGCCCCGCATGCCTCGGCCCCGCCACCTGCAGGTGGCGGGGCCGAGCCGCGTCCGGGGCGACGCCGCGGCTCAGCGGGCGCGCAGGGTCGGCATCCCGAGCGTGACCGGGCCGCTGGGCGCCGCGCCGCCCCCGGTGCCGCAGGATCCCCCGGTGTCCAGCCCCAGCGCTCCCGCCTCCCATGCATCCCCGGAGCGGGTGCGCCGCACCGAGAAGCGCTCGGTGCCGGGCCGCGCGCCGCCCTGCGGACCCGCTGCGCTGTCGGCGATCAGGTAGTGCGGCGCGGCGCGGGTGACGGTCGCGGTCACCAGGTCGCCGGGGCGCGGCCGCTCCGCGTCGGCGATCCCCTCGGGCAGCGAGAAGTGGACCAGACGGTGATCGCGGGACCGGCCGGAGAGCCGGTCGGTGCGGGCATCCCGCGTCCCCTCCCCCTCGGCGACGAGGATCTCGACCTCCCGACCCTCGAGGGCGAGGTTCTCCTCGTGGGTGATGCGGTCCTGGAGGGCGGTGAGGCGCTCGAAGCGCTCCTGCACGACCTCCTTGGGCAGCTGGTCCTCCATCGTGGCGGCAGGGGTCCCGGGACGGATCGAGTACTGGAAGGTGAAGGCGCTCGCGAAGCGGGAGGCCTCGACCACCTCGAGGGTGCGCTGGAAATCGTCCTCGGTCTCGCCGGGGAAGCCGACGATGATGTCGGTGGTGATCGCCGCCTCGGGGATCCGCTCCCGCACCCGCTCCAGAATGCCCAGGAACTTCTTGGAGCGGTAGGAGCGCTTCATCCGGCGCAGCACGTCATCGCTGCCGGACTGCAGCGGCATGTGCAGCTGGGGCATCACGTTGTCCGTCTCCGCCATCGCGTCGATGACGTCGTCGGTGAACATCGCCGGGTGCGGGGACGTGAACCGCACCCGCTCCAGCCCGTCGATCTCGCCGCAGGCGCGCAGCAGCTTCGCGAAGGCGCCGCGGTCCCCGAACTCCACCCCGTAGGAATTCACGTTCTGGCCCAGCAGCGTGACCTCGATGGCGCCGGAGTCGACGACGTCGCGCACCTCGGCGAGCACGTCGCCCGGGCGGCGGTCCTTCTCCTTGCCGCGCAGCGAGGGCACGATGCAGAACGTGCAGGTGTTGTTGCAGCCCACGGAGATGGAGACCCAGGCGGCATAGGCGGAGTCGCGCCGGGTGGGCAGGGTCGAGGGGAACACCTCGAGGGATTCGAGGATCTCGACCTCGGCCTCGGCGTTGTGCCGTGAGCGGTCCAGCAGCACCGGCAGCGAGCCGAGGTTGTGGGTGCCGAAGACGACGTCCACCCACGGGGCGCGCTCGACGATCGTCTCCCGGTCCTTCTGGGCGAGGCAGCCGCCCACGGCGATCTGCATGCCGGGGTTGGTGTCCTTGCCGGGCCGCAGCGAGCCGAGGGTGCCGTAGAGCTTCTTGGCGGCGTTCTCGCGCACCGCGCAGGTGTTGAACACGATGACGTCGACCTCCCCCCGGCGGGCGTCGGCGTCCGCAGGGGCGGCGACGTAGCCGGAGTCCTCGAGCATGCCGGTCAGCCGCTCGGAGTCGTGGACGTTCATCTGGCATCCGAAGGTGCGCACCTGGTAGGTGCCGCGGGGCCGGGGTGCTGCGCCGTCGATGCGGTGATCCGGCGCCGGGTGCGGGGCGAGGGAGCTGAAGGACATAGTGCGCCGAGTTTACGGCGCTCAGCCCTCCGGCACCTCAGCGGCGGAGCGCAGTTCGCCGGAGATCACGTGCACGGCGAGGGATCCCGGGTAGCCCTTGCGGGTCAGCAGGGCGTCCAGGCGGCGGGAGAGCCGGCGGCGATGCGCGCCGTCCCGTTCGCTGCGGAGCCGTTCGCGGTCGCGGTGCCCGATGCGGGAGCGGACCAGCTCACGGCAGCGCTGCTCCTCGTCGGTGTCGCCGCTGCCGAGCGCCGCGTCGATCCACTGAGCGTCGACCTGCTTCGCCTCGAGCTCCCGGCGCAGCGCCTCGTCGCCGAGCGCCCGCAGGTCCCGGCGCTGCTGGACCCAGTCGCGTGCGAAGGACTCGTCGTCGATCAGGCCGGCCCGGTCGATGCGGGCCATCACCTCGTGGGCGATGGCGCCGGGCACCTCCCGCTGCCGGAGCCGCTCGCGCATCTCCCCGGCCGACCGGCGGCGCGAGGCGAGCAGGCGCATCAGGTACCGGCACTCGTGGACGACGGCCTTCTCCCGCTCGGCGCGCTCGGGATCCGGGGCGGGCCGAGGGCGTTCGAGGATCTGTCGGGTGCGGTCGGCGAGCCGCTCGCGGATCTCGCCGGGCGCGGCACGGCCCGGGATGGCTCGGTGGTCCTCGGCGGCGCCCGGGAGCCGCGGGTGACCGCGCCCGCCGGGGGGGGGTTGGGGCACCCCCCCGCTAGTGGAGGGGGCGGGCGAGTCGGGGGCAGA
>CAZHSL010000015.1:16986-19614 GCA_964535185.1 uncultured Corynebacterium sp. | reverse complement strand
TCACGGCACCGACCACGAGGACGTCGACTACGCCGCGATCGCGCACGGCGTGGGCATCGGTTCGATGCGGATCACCGATCCGAAGAAGCTGAAGAAGCAGCTCGCCGAGGCGCTCGCCACCCCCGGCCCGATGCTGATCGACGTGGTCACCGACCCCGACGCCCTGTCGATGCCGCCGAAGATCTCCGCCCAGCAGATCCGCGGCTTCGCCACCGCGTCCACGAAGATCGTGCTCGGCGGCGGTGTGGGCCGGATGCTCGACATGGCGGCGGCGAACCTGCGCAACTTGCCCCGCTGACACCGCCGATCCCAGCTGACCCGGCCGGGCCGGTCGATCCGGCCGGGCCGTGCCGGCATCGTCGGCCCCTGCTGACCGAGCCGGGCCGCGCCGAACCGCCCGGCACCGGCACTCCCGTGTGGAATGCTGGGCTCGTCCGGGCCGATGCACGTCCAAGGAGGGGGACCGCCCATGGCACTGATCCATCCGCGCAGCCTCGAGCGCTGGCAGGAGTGGCGGGGCTCGCGCCGGCGGGTCCGCGGCATCCATCGTTCGCGCCCGCTCGACGTCGCGACCGAGGGGTACGTGCTCCACACCCGGGAGGGCGAGGGCCCCTCCCGCATCCTGCTCGGCATCGACACGGCCGACGGCGCGGCCCACGGCGGTCTGCCCGCGGTGCTCCCGTACGTGCACGGCAGCGCCGCGGTGGTCACCCCGGCTGGGCTCTCGCCGGCCGAGCTCAGCGGGCCCGAATGGGAGCACCGGCGCATCGCCCGGCCGTCGGCCGCATTGGACGATCTCGGCATCACCTCGCTGCTCACCCTCGGCTGGCACCGCGCGGTGGGCCGCAGCCTGCACGAGTGGGCGCGGGAGGCCGAGGTGCCCGGCGCCGTCGTCCAGCACGACGTGCTCACTCCCTTCGCCCCGCCGCTGCCCCCGGACACCACGCTGCTGTCCTGGACCGCGGAGGACGGCGAGTTCCATCGCGCCGAGCGCGACGACATCGAGGTGCGCGTGGTGGGCTCGCAGCGGCTGTGGCAGGCGCGCCACGACGCGGCGGGGCAGGAGCCGACGATCGACGGGCAACCGGTGTTCCTGGGCCAGCTCGCCTCGATCGAGCTGCCGCGCCGGGTGAGCCTGCGCGCCGCGCACTCGTACTGCCGCTTCGCCGACGCGCTGTACCAGCCCGGCCCGGGGGAGGACGACCGCCTCGCCCGCGCCGCGCACCTGCTGCTGCGCCGTCGCGGCATCGCCTTCCAGGACCCCTCGACCGCGCTGCCCGCGCAGTCCGGTCCGATCGCCGCCGTGTTCAGCGCCGACATCCTCGAGGCCGCGATGCGCGGCATCCCCGCCTGGGTGCACGCACCCGGCGCGCCCGGCTGGCTCGTGGAGCAGTGGGAGCGCTACGGCATGCGCCGCGCCGGGACGGAGCCGACCCCGGCACCCGAGCTCGGCACGGACGAGCCGGCGCGCCTGATCGCCCAGATCCTCGAGGGCGGTGCGTGAGCCTGTTCGAGCTCGCCGGCCACCCCCAGCACTACGGCTGGGGATCGACCACCGCGATCCCGGAGTTCCTGGGCCGTGCACCCGACGGCAGGCCCTGGGCGGAGGCCTGGTTCGGAGCGCATCCGCTCGCCCCCGCGACCGCGGCCGACGGCAGAGGGCTGGACGCGGTCATCGCCGCGGACCGTGAGCGGATGCTCGGCTCGGACGTGGCCCGTGCCTTCGACGGGCAGCTGCCGTACCTGCTCAAGATGATCGCCGCGGAGGCGCCGCTGTCGCTGCAGGTGCACCCCACCAGGGAGCACGCGGCGGAGTCCTTCGCCGCCGAGAGCGCGGCCGGCATCCCCCTGGACTCTCCGCTGCGCACCTACCGCGACGCGAACCACAAGCCCGAGATGCTGATCGCCCTGACCCGCTTCACCGCGCTGTGCGGCTTCCGCACCCCGCGCCGGGCGGCGGTGATCCTCGACGGGCTGGGCACGGCGCTGACCGACCGGCTGCACTCCCTGCTGGTGGACAACCCCACCGCGCACGGCATGCGCGCCGCGTTCCGGACCCTGGTCTCCGCCTCGCTGCGGCCTGCGCCCGAGGCGGTCGACGCGGTGGTCGAGGCCTGCCGTGCCCGGTCGGCGGCCGGCGCCTCGCCGTCCCCGCGCGTGGATCGCTTCGTCTCGCTGCTGGCGGAGCACCATCCGGGGGACCCGGGTGTGGTCGCGGCGCTGCTGCTGAACCCGGTGACGCTGCAGCCCGGTGAGGCGATGTTCGTGCCCGCGGGGACGCTGCACGCCTACCTCCACGGCACCGGCCTGGAGATCATGGCCGCCAGCGACAACGTCCTGCGCGCGGGACTGACGGCCAAGCGGGTCGACGCCGACGAGGTGCTCCAGTGCGTCAGCGTCACGGCCGCACCTCCGCTGCGCGTCGCCCCGGAACGGCAGAACCCCACCTCGATCGCCTATTACGCCCCGGTCGACGACTTCGAGCTCGCCGTCACCGAGCTCGGGGACGGCACCGATCCCGCGCCCTCGGGCCGGCCGGTCCCCGGGTCCGGGCCCCGGATCGTGCTCGGGCTCGAGGGAGAGACCACCCTGGAGACCGCGACCGGCAGTCATGTGCTCCGCGCCGGC
>CAZHSL010000015.1:0-16886 GCA_964535185.1 uncultured Corynebacterium sp. | reverse complement strand
CGAGGGAGAGACCACCCTGGAGACCGCGACCGGCAGTCATGTGCTCCGCGCCGGCAGGGCCGTCTTCGTCCCGGCGGCCGACGGGCCGCTGCGAGCCCGCGGTCGTGGCCGGTTCGCGCAGGCCAGCGTGCCCTGAGGCCTGCTCCGGTGCGGCAGCGCACCGGGGATCACGGCGTGGGGGAGGGCAGTTCGCCCTGCTCCTGAGCGGTCGCGAGCTGGGCGCGGATCTCCTCGACGAACTCGATCACGGCGGAGCCGCCGTTCACCGGTCCGCCGGCCAGCAGCCCGTCGGCCCCCAGCAGCACCGCCGACGGGGCGTTGCGGGCGCCGAGCACGGAACGGGCGGTGAACTGCAGATCGTGCAGCGCGAGGTCGCCCACCCGATCCGTGGTGCGCTCGCGCAGCTGATCCGTCTCGCGCGAGAACACGAAGTGGACCTGGAGGAAGGGCGAGAGCACTTCGATCCATCCGGGCGCCTGGTCGAGGACGCGCTCGCACGGGCCGCATCCCTCCGAGACGAACACGAGCAGGGCGGCGCGGTGGGCGGTGAGCCGGCTCAGGGTGGTCAGGCTGCCGTCCGGCCTCTGCAGCACCGCGGCGGGGGTGGCGGTCCGCTCGTAATCCGCGAACTCCTCGTCCTCGAGCTCCTCGCCGCCCGGCGTGCTCCCGGGCCCTGCCGCGGCGGGCGCGGATGCGGCGCCCGCGGTGGTCGTGCCGAACGTGAGCACCGTCAGCGCGACCGTCACCAGCACCGTGATCCCCAGGCCGATCAGCGCCAGCGGGGCCTGCACCAGCACCGTCGTCATCATCCCGCCGGCGGCCGCGACCACCGTCAGCAGGCTGAGCGCGGTCAGCAGGATGTTCCTGCCCAGCGTGAGGCGCGAGACGGTGGGGGAGGCGATGGTGCCGAAGCACGAGCACTCCACCGCCTCCTCGAAGGTCAGCGCCCTGGCGATGATCACCAGGTAGGTGATCATCAGCAGCGCGGTCGCGGCGGCCACCGCCGTCTGCAGCGGCACGGAGGGGATCCACAGCATCAGGGCGAGCACGATCTCCGCCACGGGCAGCACCGAGGCGACCGTGCGGTGCAGCGGCCGCAGCGGCAGCCGCAGCGAGGTCATCGCCTCCTCGGTGCCCTGCCGTGCCCCGAGCTTCGCGAGCCCGGACAGCAGGAGCGTCATGGTCAGCAGCAGCGGTGCGGTCATCAGCACGGCCATCGCCCGCCCCTTCCTCCTCGGCCCGGACGTCGGGCCCTCGGAGCTCCCATTCTCCGTGATCGACGGCCGCGAGGGACAGCGGCCGCCGCCGGTGCGCCGAGACCGGGACCCCGCGCAGGCAGCGAGCCGCGCCCACCCGCTCCCGCCTCCCGGGCCCGGGACCTACGCTGTCCCCATGACGACAGACGCGCAGCGGAACAGCGGCTCCTCCGGCCCGGTGAGCGGGGACGGCTCGGCGCGAGCCCGCATCCTCGCCGAGGTCACCGCCCTGCGCGAGTCCTTCGATGCCGGCACCACCCGGCCCGTCCACGCTCGCCTCGCCCAGCTCGAGGCGCTGCGCCGCGGCCTGCGCCGCGAGGAACCGGCGCTCGCGCGTGCGCTCGCCGAGGATCTCGGCAAGTCGCGCACGGAGAGCGCCCTGACCGAGATCGGCGTGGTCGCGCAGGAGATCACACACACGATGAAGCACCTGCGCTCCTGGCTGCGGCCCGAGCGGCTCTCGCTGGGCGCGCTGCTGGCCCCCGCCTCCGGCGAGCTGCGCCGCGAGCCCCTGGGCACCACGCTGATCATCGCGCCGTGGAACTACCCGGTGAACCTCACCCTCGCACCGCTGGTCGCCGCGATCGCCGGCGGCAACACCGCGATGGTCAAGCCCAGCGAGGTCGCGCCCGCGACCTCGGCCGCTCTCGCCCACCTGCTGCGCACCCATCTCGACCCCGGCTGGGTGCGCGTGGTCGAGGGCGCCGTCGAGGAGACCACGATCCTGCTCGAGCAGCGCTTCGACCTGATCTTCTACACCGGCAACGGGACCGTGGGCCGGATCGTGGCCCGCGCCGCCGCCGAGCACCTCACCCCCACGGTGCTCGAGCTGGGCGGGAAATCCCCCGTGTTCGTGGACGAGGGCGCGGACCCCGCCGCCACCGCCCGTCGGATCGTGTGGGGCAAGTTCACCAACGCCGGGCAGACGTGCATCGCCCCCGACCACCTCATGGCCACGCCCCGCACGATCGAACGCCTGCGCCCCCACCTGCGCAGAGCCGTGCGCGCGATGTACGGCAGGAACCCTGGCCGCAGCCTGGACTACGGCCGGATGGTGAACGACGCGCACTTCGAGCGGGTGCTCGCCCTCATCGACGACGACAAGGCGATCCTCGGCGGCACCGCCGAGGCGGACCCCGCCACCCGCTACCTGCCGCCCACGATCATGGAGGGCGTGGACTGGGGCGACGCGGTGATGGGGGAGGAGATCTTCGGTCCCGTCCTGCCGCTGCTGGCCGTCTCCGGGCCGGAGGAGGCGATCGCCCGGATCCGCGCGGGGGACAAGCCGCTGACCGCGTACGTGTTCTCGCCCCGCCGGGAGGTCGAGGAGCGCTTCGCGGCCGAGACCTCCTCCGGCTCCCTCGCCCTGGGCCTGACGCTCGCGCACGTGGGCAGCGTCGGCATGCCCTTCGGCGGGGTGGGGGCCTCCGGCACGGGCGCCTATCACGGCCGCACCGGGATCGAGGCGTTCACCCACGCCAAGCCCGTGGTGACCAAGCCGCTCTCGCCCGACACCCTGAAGCTCGTCTACCCGCCCTACACCGGGCTCAAGCGCCGGGTGCTGCGACGACTGATGCGCTGATCCCGGCAGGCGTCCGCCGGTCTGCGCACACCGGGATGCACCGGTCGGCGCCCGTCGGCCAGCGCCCGTCGGCCTCCGCCGTTCGGCCGACGTCCGTCGGCCGCCGAGGTCCGACGGAGGTCGAGGATCGTCCACAATCCGCCGCCCGGATGCGCTCCGGAGCGATGACAGGGATATCGTCGACGTGTCCCCGCGCGGGCCGATGTGCAGAAGGAGCCCCACCGCCATGACCCAGCCGCCCTCCGGCCCCCCTCCGTCCCCGCTCGCCCCCTCACCGGGCGTCCCGCCCTCCTCCGGCACGGGCCGTCCCGGCGGCCCGAACCTCGTCAACGGCGCCACCACCCACGGCCTCTTCGGCCGCAAGGGCATCCGCCACCCCTGGGAGATGCCGCTGCTGTGGGTGGGCATCGCTCTGACCACCCTCGCCTACGTCGCCTGGTGGGTGCTCATCCTCTCCACCCTGGTGCTGCAGGTGACCGAGGGCGAGGCGACGGTCGCGAGCCTGTGGCAGTACGTGGGGATCCTGCCGTTCGCCATCCAGCTGGTCATCGTGCTGCCCCTGGCGCCGGTGCTGGTGTGGTGGGCCCGCGCGATGATGTACGCCCAGCTGCGCACCTCTGCGGTGCGGATGAGCCCCACCCAGTTCCCCGAGGGGTACCGGATGGTCGTCGAGGCGGCCCAGCAGTTCGGGCTGCGCAAGGTGCCGGACGCGTACGTGGTGATGGGCAATGGCGTGGTCAACGCCTTCGCCGCCGGCCACGGGCTCCGCCGTTTCGTGGCCGTCCACTCGGACCTGTTCGAGGTGGGCGGGGCCTCCCGTGATCCCGAGGCGCTGCGCTTCGTGATCGGTCACGAGGTGGGCCACCTCGCCGCCGGCCACGTCTCCTACTTCCGTCTCGTGTTCACCACCGTGATCCGCATGATCCCGATCCTGGGCCCGGCCCTGTCCCGCGCCCAGGAGTACAGCGCGGACAACTACGGCTATGCCTACACCCCCACCGGTGCGGCCGGCGTGATGGGGCTGCTCTCCGCGGGGAAGTACCTCAACGCCGAGGTCAACGTCAACGAGCTCGCCGACCGTGCCGCCACCGATCCGAGCTTCTTCGTGCACTGGGCGAACGTGGGCTCCTCCCACCCGGTGGTCACCTGGCGCGCGCACGCCCTGCGCGACCGCTCCAAGCCCGGGTCCCTGTGGATCCGGCCGACGGGCGCGCTGTACACCTCGCCCCTGCCGCCGGGGCACACGTGGTCCTCGAAGTACCCCACCCCCGGCGACGCGCTCGCGATGCTCGCCGCGGCGGATGCCGGCCGGCCCGCCGGGCACGGCGGCCAGTTCGGGCGCTTCACGGGCATCGACTACTCCGACCGGCCCTCGATCCGAGCGATCCAGACCGCGGCACCGCTGCTGTCCGGCCGCACCGGGTACGCGATCCCGCCCGGCCCGTACCGGGACGACGCCCGCGGTCCGCTGGTCCCCGCCGGGCAGAACCCCTTCGGACCTCCGCCCGGCGGGCCCGGTGCGCAGGCGCCGTCCGGACCCACGCCGTCCGGTCCGCCGCCGTCCGGACCCCCGCAGTCCGGGCCCGCGCAGCCCGGGCCGGGGGCGTTCGGTCCGCCGCCCTCCGGGCCGCCGGCGCCCTGAGCCAGGGAGGGTCCGGGGTGTCCCGCCGGTCACCACACCCTCCTCAAACCTGCACCGAGTGCATATGGTGATCCGGTGATGCCCGACCCCAGTGCACTGAACCCACCGGTGCGCCGCAAGCCCCTCCTCGCCGTCCTCCTCGCCCCGCTGTTCATGGCGCTGATCGCCGTGAGCGTCATCAATGTGGGGCTGACCGCGATCGGTGAGGGCCTCGAGGCGGACACCGGGGCACTGCAATGGGTGATCTCCGGGTACGCGCTCGCCTTCGGCATGCTGCTGGTCCCTGCGGGTCGCGCCGGGGACGCCACCGGGCGGCGGCGCATGTTCGTCATCGGCGTCGGGATCTTCACCCTCGGTTCGCTGCTGTCCGGCTTCGCGCCGAACGTCGAGGTGCTGAACCTCGCCCGGATCCTGCAGGGGCTCGGCTCCGGGCTGCTGAACCCGCAGACGGTCGCCCTGATCCAGCAGCACTTCCGCGGCCACGACCGGGCGCGGGCGTTCGCCCTGCTGGCCACCACGGTCGCGGTCGCCACCGCGATCGGTCCCGTCGTGGGCGGCGCGCTGATCCAGGTGCTCGGCCCCGAGTGGGGGTGGCGCTGGATGTTCCTGATGAATGCCCCCATCGGGGTGATCGCGATCGTCGGCGCGTTCAGGTACATCCCCGACGACCGGGCGCGGGGCCGGGCCCGGCCCGACCTCGACCCCGTGGGCACGATCCTGCTGTGCGTGGCGATCCTGGGGATCATGCTGCCGTTCCTCGAGCGGGGCGTGAGCGTGCTGGTGTGGCTGTCCTTCCCCGCCGGGCTGCTGGTCCTGGGCGTGTGGTGGATGTGGGAGCGGCATTACAAGCGCCGCGGCCACAGCCCCGTGGTGGACACCGCGATCTTCGCCAACCAGGCGTTCCGCAACGGCATCCTCATCGTCGCGGTGTACTTCCTGGGCGCCACCAGCGTGTGGATCATCGTGCCGCTGTACCTGCAGATGCACCTGGGCCACACGGCCTTCGAGGCCTCCCTGATGGGCGTGCCCTCCTCGATCGCCGCCGCGATCAGCTCCCAGGCGCTCGGCAAGCGGGTGCTCACCTACGGGCGCCGCATGGTGATCGTCGGCTTCGGCGTGGCCTTCATGGGCCTGGCCGGCACCGCGGTGACCACCGGTTTCGTCGAGAACGGCGCGATCGCCTTCTGGTGGCTGGCGGTGCCGCTGACCCTGATGGGCCTCAGCCAGGGCATGACCATCTCCCCGAACCAGACCCTCACCCTGAACTCCGTGGACCCGCGCTTCGGCGGCGTCGCCGGCGGCATCCTGCAGCTGGGCCAGCGCACCGGCGCCGCGATCGGCACCGCGATGATCCCCGGCATCATCTTCTCCCTCACCGAGGGAGGGCACGCCTGGCTCGAGGCGTTCATCATCGCGCTGACCATCATCATGGCGCTGACCCTGGCCGCGATGGGCGTCAGCTTCGCCGACCGCGCCCGGGAGAAGGCCGGCAAGGGTGCGCTCTGAGCCGCCCGCCCTGAGCTCGGCGCCCCGGACAGCGCGGGCGCGCCGGGGGAGTGACCGCTCAGCCCGCGGCGGGCTCCTCGCCGTCATGCTCCGCTGACGCGCCCGCCGGGGCACCCTCCGCGGCGGCCGCCTCCTCGGGATTCCGGCGCACGAACAGCGCGATCACCACGGTGACCAGGCCGAGCGCGGCCGAGAGCGTGAACGCCGCCGAGGTCCCGTCGGAGATCCCCTCGAGCTCGGTGCCGCCGGAGCCGACGGTGCCCGCCGCGACGCGGGCCATGATCGAGACCAGCAGGGCGGCACCGGCCGCCCCGGCGACCTGCTGCACGGTGCCCACGATCGCCGAGCCGTGCCCGTACCGCTGACGGGGCAGGGAGCCCATCGCCGTGGTCATCAGCGGGGTGAACACGAAGGCCAGGCCCAGGGACATCACCACGTGCCCCACCACGATCAGCCAGGGCTGCTCCGGCACCCGGGACATGATCCCGATGCCCACCACCACGGCGGACAGCCCCGGCACCAGCAGCGGCCGCGGACCGACCCGGTCGAACAGCCGCCCCACCAGAGGAGCCAGCAGACCCATCGCCAACCCGCCCGGCAGCATCATCAGGCCCACCGTCAGGGTGGACAGCCCCAGCACCTTCTGCAGGAAGATCGGCAGCAGCACCACCACGCCGAACATCGCCCCCATCATCACCACCATCAGCACGACGGTGACGGTGAAGGTGCGGGAGGAGAAGGTGCGCAGGTCCAGCAGCGGCCGCTCGTGCTTCTGTAGGGCGAGCTGACGGCCCACGAACAGCCCCAGCGACAGCACACCGACCACGAGGCAGACCACCGCCGCGACGGGCGGACCGGAGGAGACGGCCGCGGCCGCATCCCCGCCGCTGCCGCCGGAGATGCCGGTCAGTCCGTACACCAGGGGACCGAAGCCCACCCCCGCCAGCAGCACCGACAGCGGATCGGCCGGCTGGTCCGAGGCCTCGTTGACGTTCTCGATGCGGCTCAGCCCGAACAGCAGCGCCGCGACCGCGATCGGCAGCACCAGCACGAACAGGGCGCGCCACGGCGCGAACGACAGGATCAGCCCCGAGATGGTGGGGCCCAGCGCCGGAGCCACGGAGATGACGATCGAGATGTTGCCCATGACCTGCCCGCGTCGGCTGGGCGGCACCAGGTTCATCACCGTGGTCATCAGCAGCGGCATCATCACCGCAGTGCCCGAGGCCTGCACGATCCGCCCGATCAGCAGCGGCAGGAACGTGGGCGAGACGGCGCAGAGCAGCGTGCCCGCAGTGAAGGTGCTCATCGCGAGCGCGAACACCTGGCGGGTCGAGAAGCGCCCCATCAGGTAGCCGGTGGTCGGGATGACCACGGCCATCGTGAGCATGAAGCCGGTGGTCAGCCACTGCGCCGTGGTCTCGGCGAGATCGAGGTCCTCCATGATCGGCGGCAGCGCGACCGACAGGATGGTCTCGTTGAGGATCACCACGAACGCGCTGACCAGCAGCAGGATGATGACGCTGCGGTCGCGCGCGGGGAGGGTGTCGGTCAGGTGGGCCGGTGCGGAGGAGGCGGAGCTGGGCACGGGTGAAGTGTAGGTACGGGCGCCGACCGACCACCAGGTCTTTTCAGCCGTCCCCGTTCGCGCGGGCGCGCCGCGGCAGCCGCAGCCGCTCGAGCGGCAGGAACGCCGCCCAGCACAGCACGGTGGGCAGGAAGTGGATTCCCAGCAGCACCAGGGTGGCGAGGTGGAAGCCGAGGTACAGCGCGACCGCGACGTACAGCGCCCTGCCGCGCAGGAACAGCACGACGGGGGAGAGGGCCTCGAGCGCGAGCCCGGCCCACTGCGCGGGCACGAACACCCACGGCGTGTGCGCGACCAGCCAGTGCGCCAGGGAGCTGCCGCGCCGGATCGACGCCCAGGTGAGGATCGCGCTGTTGCCCCAGTTCGCGAGCGACCCCGAGTACAGGATCTTCGGGATCACGGAGAAGAAGTAGGTGGCCACCACCGCGAGCTGGATCGCCCGCAGCGCCCAGCCGGCGGATTCGCTGCGGGCGTGCGCCTCGGGTGCGCCGGGGCCTGGTTGCGGCGCGGCTCCGCCCGGGCCCGGACCGGGCACGCCCGCGACGGTGGGCAGCACGGCCGTGGCCACCAGCAGCGCCATGTGGTCGTGGGCGACGTAGCCGTAGGAGTTGCTGTAGAGCATCCACAGCCAGAACGCGACCGCGACCACCGCGCCGGACAGCCGCGGCCGCCACCCCGCGATCCCGGCCGCGCACCCGACGAGGATCAGCGCCAGCAGCGTGTACGCGATCGGCGCGGTCACCGGTGGCAGCTGCAGCAGACGGGCCAGGGCGACCGGTGTGTAGAACCCCGTGTTCGCCGGATGGGAGAGCACGTCCCGCGAGATGGTCAGCACGTCGATCGCGACGAAGGCGTGCACGAGCACCCGCAGCACCCTCACCCGGGCCAGCGGCAGCGCCGGGAACAGGGCCGAGCGCAGCGGGCTCACGGGGCCCCGGCCCACGGGGCTCCGGCTCGCGGGGCTGCGGCTCGCGGGGCTGCTGCGGCTCACGGCGCCTCCCACCGGGCGATCTCGACCAGCTCGGGCTCGCCGTGCGCGGCGCCGTCCTGCAGCTTCGTGACCCGCTGGCACAGCACCAGGGTGCGCAGCGGCTCCTGGCCGGGATGGCGCCGGTCGTACTCCGTCGCGAGCGGCGCCAGCAGCTGCGGATCGGCCTCGATCGCGGAGAGGTTGTTCTCGACATCGGCCCGCTCGATGCCCACGGAGCGCTGCCCGAAGGGGATCTCGACGCGATCGCCGCCCTCCCGGACCCCCTGCAGGCAGGTGCTGACCACCTCGCCGTCAGGATCGGTGCCGGTGGAGAACTGGTCCAGCACCCCGAAGGGGAACAGGTCGTTGGAGCGGGTCAGCCCGCCGACGCCCAGCACCGCCACGCACACCACCACCGCCAGCACCCGCCAGGCCACCGAGGCCGTGGAGAGCGAGGACGAGGAGAGCACCCGAGGAGCGTATCGGGATCCCGCCGGCGCCGGCGCGCGACGGCCGATGGAGGTGAACGACTTGTACTCAGTAATTCCGTCGATGTCATTCTCGAATTCGACGGATTCGGTAAAAGTTTCCTCAAATATTGGCGCTGAATTGGCATCGAGGATGCCGAACGTGCTGGTCGTGCAGGCACCGTGGGTTGTGGCCGACATCTCGACGTCGGCCCGCGACGACGCCCTTCCCCCGTTTCCCGCCTCCCCTTCCCCACCCTTCCCCAGGAGATACCGATGTCCGCACCGACTCGAGTCCCCACCCATCGCGCCGACGGCTCCGCGGTCTACTTCCGCGGCGCACGGATCGCCCCGAAGATGGCCGCCGCCACCGGCGGCGCCGTGATGGCAGCGGGCCTGGGCGCCACCGGAGCCGGCGTCGCCCAGGCGGACACCGGCGTCTGGGACGAGGTCGCCAAGTGCGAGTCCGGCGGCAACTGGTCGATCAACACCGGCAACGGCTACTACGGCGGCCTCCAGTTCTACCAGCCCACCTGGAAGAGCTTCGGCGGCCAGGAATTCGCCACCTACGCCCACCAGGCCACCAAGGGCGAGCAGATCGCCGTCGCCCAGCGTGTGCTCGAGCGCCAGGGGCCCGGCGCCTGGCCCGTCTGCGGCAAGCGCGCGGGCCTGACCAAGGCCAACGGTGGTGCCGCCGCCGATGCCCGCCCCGGCGGCGACTCCGCCTCCCGGGACGATGGCCGAGGCTCCACCGGCGCGCTCGTGGTGGACGGCAAGTTCGGCCCGGCCACCACCCGTGCGCTGCAGGGCTGGGTGGGCACGAGCCAGGACGGTTCGCTCTCCAGCGGCGACATCAAGGCCCTGCAGTCGAAGGTCGGTGCGGCGCCGGACGGCAAGATCGGTGCGGAGACCACCCGGAAGCTGCGCGCCGCCATGGGCCTGGGAAGCAACGGTGTGTGGGACTTCCGCACCAACTACTCCACCGTGAAGGCGCTGCAGACCTTCCTCAACAACGGTGCGCCCGGGAGCACCCCCGCCCCGTCGGCCCCCAGCAGCGGCGCGCTCGTCGTGGACGGGAAGTTCGGTCCGGCGACCACCCGTGCGCTCCAGGGCTGGGTGGGCGTGAGCCAGGACGGCTCGCTCTCCACCAGCGACATCAAGGCGCTGCAGGGCAAGGTCGGTGCCGTCCAGGACGGCAAGATCGGCTCCGAGACCACGCGCAAGCTGCGCGCCGCGATCGGTCACGGCGACAACGGCGTGTGGGACTTCCGCTCCAACTACTCCACCGTGAAGGCGCTGCAGCAGTACCTCAACGCCCGCTGAGCCCGGGCGGGCGCGCGAGCCGGCCGGCGGGGTGCCGCCGCGTCGGCCGCGTCGCCATCATCGGCCGCGCCGCCGCCGTCGGCCCCGCCGCAGCGGGTCTGCTGTTCAGCCGGCGCCGCGCGGAGCAGGTGGTTCAGCCAGGCGCCGCGCGGCGCAGGCGGTTCAGCCGCGCGCCGCGCGGAGCAGGCGGTCCACGACCGGCAGCAGCTGCTCGGGGGAGAACCTCCCGGGCCCTGCCGCCTGCGCGCCCTCGCCCGCCGGGGCCAGGTCGCCGCTGAGCGCGGCGTCGAAGTACAGCCCGTCCCCGAGCAGCAGGATCGCGTGGGCCGTCGCCTCCTCGCCCACCTCCTCGAGGATCAGCTCGAGCCACTGCTCCCGCGCGCGCTGCATCGCCCGCTGCGCCGCCGCATGCGACTCCTGCGCCAGCTGCGCCACGGCGACGAAGGCGGTGTCGAGCGCGCCGCCGGTCCACACCGAGGTGCGCACGTAGTAGCGCGACGGCCCGTCGGCCGCCTCGCGCATCGCCGCGAGATCCTCCTCGACCAGGGCGTCCAGGCGCGCGATCAGCCCCTGGGCCAGCGCCTCCTTCGAGGCGAAGTGGTAGAGCAGGCCTCCCTTGGAGACCCCGGCCCGGGCCGCCACGGCGGTGAGGGTCGTGGCGCGCTCACCCGTCTCCTGGAGGATCGACTGGTAGGCGTCGAGCAGTGCATCGCGGGCTGACATGCCCCGACCTTACTGGTGACGTCGCTCGCTGACCCATGGACTGTACCGTCTGGACGGTTTAGCCTGACGGAGTTCCCGCCCGCCGGCGCGAGCCGCCCCGACGACTCCGGAGGTTGCCGTGCAGCCCACTGTGAAGCCCTCGCCGATCCTGCCCGCCGCGCGCGGTCCCTGGGCGGCGCTCGCGGTGCTGATGCTGCCCGTGCTGCTCGTCTCGGTGGACAACACCGTCCTCTCCTTCGCCCTGCCCGTGCTCTCCGAGGCGCTCGCCCCCACGGGCCAGCAGCTGCTGTGGATCGTGGACGTGTACCCGCTCGTGCTCGCCGGGCTGCTGGTGCCGATGGGCTCCCTCAGCGACCGCCTGGGACGCCGTCGCCTGCTGCTGATCGGCGGCACCGGCTTCACGCTCGTCTCCGCCCTCGCGGCCTTCTCCCCGGACGCCGCCACGCTGATCGCCGCCCGTGCCCTGATGGCCGTGTTCGGCGCGATGCTCATGCCCTCCACGCTCTCGCTGATCAGGAATCTGTTCACCGATCCCACCCGGCGCCGCACCGCGATCGCGATCTGGGCTGCCGGGTTCTCGGCCGGCGCGGCGCTCGGCCCTGTCGTCGGCGGCTTCCTGCTCGAGCACTTCGCCTGGGGCTCGGTGTTCCTGCTCGCCGTGCCCGTGATGCTGCCGCTGCTGCTGCTCGGCCCGATCCTGATCCCCGAGTCGAAGGACCCTGCCCCCGGGCCGGTGGATCCGCTGAGCGTGCTGCTCGCCCTCGGCGCGATGACCCCGCTCGTCTACGCGATCAAGACCCTCGCCGCCACCGGGTTCGACCCCCTGGCCGCCGCCGGCCTGCTGGTCTCGGTCGCCGCGGGCGTCACCTTCGTGCGCCGCCAGCTCGCCCGCCCGGTGCCGATGCTCGACGTCACCCTCTTCACCCGGCCCGTGTTCACCGGCGCGGTGCTCGCCAACCTGCTCAGCGTGTTCTCGCTGGTGGGCTTCCTGTACTTCGCCTCCCAGCACCTGCAGCTGGTCAGCGGGCGCTCCCCGATGGAGGCCGGGCTGCTGCTCGTGCCGGGCCTCGTGGTGACGATCCTCGCCGGCCTGCTCGCCGTGCGCCTGGTGCGCCGCATCGCCCCCGCCACCGTGGTCACGGTGTCGCTGGGCCTGAACGCCGTGGCCTTCGCCCTGGTGGCCGTCGCCGGCGACCAGGGCTCGGATCTGCTGCTCCTGACCGCCTTCACGCTGCTCGGCGCGGGAGTGGGAGCGGCCGAGACGCTCACCAACGACCTCATCCTCGCCGCCGTGCCGGCCGAGAAGGCCGGTGCCGCCTCCGCGATCTCCGAGACCGCGTACGAGACCGGCGCCGTGCTCGGCACCGCCGTGCTCGGCAGCCTGCTGAACCTCGCCTACCGCACCCACCTGCAGCTGCCCGGCGAGCTCACCGACGCCCAGGGCGCCGCCGCCTCCGAGACCCTCGGCGGGGCCGCCGCCGTGGCCCGGGACCTCCCCGCCGCCGTGGCCGGCCCGCTGCTGGACTCGGCCCGGGAGGCTTTCGACTCGGGAGTGCTGCTGACCAGCGGCATCGGGACCGTGCTGATGGTGATCGCGGCAGTGGTGGCGCACCGGACGCTGCGGGCGGCGGGATGAGGAGCTGCGTGAGGGCGCCGCGGGCGCCTGGGTCGGCACCGGGGCTGCTGAGCGGCTCCGTCTGAGTCGGCGGGCCCGTTCCCGCCCGTCGGCCGACGCGCCGTTCCCTCCGGGGGACGGCGCGTCGTGCTGTGCGGGCGGTGGGCCGACGGACAGCTCCTCGACACCAAAACTTCACAAAACGGACATAACGCGTATAGAGTCTCCTTCACAAGACGGGCAAAACGGACATGTGGCCGCTCGTGCGCTCTGAAGGGAAAGCTCCCCCCGCCGCGCAGGCCGCGCCTCCGTGCCGCGCTCCGTCGACCGGTTCCAGGTTCTGAGAGGTGCTCGCGGTGCTGCAACAGGCGGTGAAGGTCGGCCCGATCCAGTCCCCGGCGCGGGGGACGCGTCGAGCGCTCGCGTCACGGGCGCCGTCCCCGCCCGCGCATCGCGCACGGCGCGACGACCGGGTGGTCATCGCCTCCCTCCTCGCCGCTGACCTTCTCGCCCTTGCGATCGCGTGCGTGCTCGCGATCATGATCCGCGACCGCTTCTCCTTCCTCGGGATCTCCCAGGACGTGCCCGACTCCCTCGTCGCCAGCTCCGTCGTCATCGCCGGGGTGTGGATGATCGCGATGCTGATCTTCGGCGCCGGCAACCCGCGGGTCATCGGCTCCGGTGCGGAGATCTACCGGGGCGTGCTGCTGGGCACCGTGGCCACCGTGGGCTTCGTCGGCACGGTGCTGTTCCTCGCCGACATCCCGCTCTCGCGCCCCTATTTCGTGGTCCTGTTCGTCGTGGGGCCGCTGCTGCTCCTGCTGGTGCGGGCCCTCGCACGGCGCGCCGTGAACCTCGCCCGCACCCGGGGGCGGCTGCGCGCACAGGTGCTCGTGGTCGGCTCCACGGGCCATGTCCGCGGCATCGTGCGCACCCTGTCCCGCGAGGTGTGGCTGGGCTACGACGTGGTCGGCGCCGTGGCGCCGATCAGCGAGGAGCACCCGGACGACAGCGCGGGCGTGCCGATCCTCGGCGACGAGCCGCAGCTGCTGGACCTGGTGCGCGAGGTGCAGCCCGACGTCGTGCTGTTCACCGCCGGATCCTCGGCGAGCGCCGAGGAGTTCCGCCGCGTCGCCTGGGAGCTCGAGGAGCTCGAGGTCGGCGTGATCGTGGTCCCCGGGGTCAGCGAGATCTCCGGCGACCGGATCAGGATGCGCCCGGTCGCCGGTCTGCCGCTGGTGCACATGGACCTGCCGCGCTCGCGCAAGGCCCTCAAGAAGGGCAAGCGCATCTTCGACGTGGTGGCCAGCTCCGCGCTGCTGCTGCTGCTCGCGCCGGTCTTCGCGCTCATCGCGCTCAGCGTCCGCCTCGGCGACGGCGGCGGCGTGATCTTCCGCCAGCAGCGGGTGGGCCGCGGCGGCGAGCCGATCGAGTTCCTCAAGTTCCGCTCGATGGTGCTCGATGCGGAGGCGCGCCGTGCCGAGCTCGAGCAGCTGGCCCGCGACCGCGGCAACGACGTGCTGTTCAAGATGTCCGACGACCCGCGCATCACCAAGGTGGGGAAGTTCCTGCGCCGCTACTCCCTCGACGAGCTCCCGCAGCTGTGGAACGTGCTGCGCGGCGACATGAGCTTGGTGGGGCCGCGTCCAGCGCTCCCGCAGGAGGTCGAGGGGTACGACACCGACGCCCACCGGCGCCTCGCCGTGCGGCCCGGCATCACCGGGCTGTGGCAGGTCTCCGGCCGCAGCGACCTGTCCTGGGACGACACGGTCCGGCTGGACCTGTTCTACGTGGACAACTGGTCCTTCATGCAGGACCTGCTGATCCTGGTGCGCACCGCGCGCGCCGTGCTGGCCTCCCGGGGCGCGTACTGAGTGCGCTCCCCGGGGCGGGGTGACGCCTCCGCCGGAGGGAAGTGCTGAGCCCTCGGGCGGGGGCGTTCCGCTGTCCGGCGGCGGCGCGGCGGCGCAGCGGGGTGGCAGGGAGGTGGGGCAGGCGGAGCAGTCCGTCGGGAGGCAGGGCAGGCGGAGCAGTCCGTCGGCGCAGCGGCGGGCCGGGCGGTTCTGTGCCCCCGCATGAGAGGACCCCGGCGAGAGCTGCTCCTCACCGGGGTCGCGGCCGCGCGCGTCGCTCGCTCAGAGCGCTCCGACCGGCTGGAAGTCCGCAGCGGCGCTGTCGCCGTCGGCCGTGATCGCCGCGAGCGCGCGCCGCAGGGCGGTGCTGGAGGTGTGCATGGTGTACGGGAGGTAGACGATCTCGACCCCCACCTCGGCGAACTGCTCCTCGAGCAGGAGGCCCTTCGGGGTGCCTCGCCAGTCGTCGCCCTTGAAGAAGTGGGTGAAGCGCACCTCCTGCCAGGCCTCGAGCTTCGACGGGGTCGTCTCGATGTGGACCTGGTCCACGAAGCGCAGGTTGCGGACGATCTCCGCGCGCTCCTCGGTGGGGATGACGGGTTCGATGCGCTTGACCTCGCGGAGCATCTCGTCGCTCACCACCCCGGCGATCAGCACGTCGCACTGCTGACTGGCACGTCGCAGGAGGTTCAGGTGCCCGACGTGGAAGAGGTCGAATGCTCCTGCTGCGTAACCGATCCGCATGGTGTGCTCCTGCTCCTCACGCCGACAGCGCTGACCTGCCGGGCTCACATGGAGAGCCTACCCGGCAAAGAGCGCAAAAGGTAGAAAACGGACATAGTGATCTCGGGGGCGGTGCAGATCCGCCGGCGGGCGAGGCGGGAGCGCCCGCCGCTGTGGCACCCTCGCACCATGACCCTCCCCGCAGACAGCCACGTGCACAGCGAGTTCTCCTGGGACACCGGCGGCCCCGACAGCGCCGCCCGCGGCACCATGGAGGCCACCTGCGCCCGCGCCGTCCGCATCGGCGTGCCGGCGCTGTTCTTCACCGAGCACCTCGACCTCGAGGACGCCTGGTACACCGCCCCCGAGGACTTCGCCGAGCACGAGCGCCACCTGCTCGCCCCAGACGGCCTGGTCGCCGTGCCCCGCTTCGACGCCGACGGCTACTTCGAGAGCATCGAGCGCTGCCGCGCCGCGTTCCCGCAGCTGCGGATCGGCACCGGCCTCGAGTTCGGTCAGCCCCACCTGCGCACCGAGGCCGCGCGCCGACAGCTGGACCTCACGCGCTTCGACCGCATCCTCGGCTCACTCCACACCCTCGAGTTCGAGGGCGGCCGCGCCGAGCCGAACTCGATGTTCCGCGCCCTCCCGGCCGACGAGGTGCTGCGCCGCTATCTCGCCGAGGTCCCGGCCCTGGTGGCGGGGGACGAGCCGTTCGAGATCGTCACCCACCTCGACTACGCGCTGCGCTACTGGCCCGAGGAGGACCGGGGGCCCGTCGACCCGCGGCGCTTCGAGGAGGAGTTCCGCACCGCGATGCGCGCGATCGCCGCCAGCGGCCGGGCGCTCGAGATGAACACCCGGCGCCTGTGGCCGTGGATGGCGCAGTGGTGGGCCGAGGAGGGCGGCCGCGCGATCAGCCTGGGCAGCGACGCCCACACGCCCGCGGCACTCGCCCACGGCTTCCCGGAGGCCGCCGCGATGGTCGAGGCGTTCGGCTTCCGCCCGGGCCGCGACCCGCGCGAGCTCTGGCGGCGCTGACAGCAGGCCCCCTTCGGCCTGATCGGCCTCCGACGGCGGGGACGGAGAGCGCCCTCGCCTCCGCGGTGCCCCGTATCCTCGACGGGCGGGCTCCCACCCGGAGCCCGGCACCCCGCGACGGCACGACGCCCACCCCGCATCGTGCACGCGCAGCGGGAGCACAGCGCTCCGACCAGGAGCACGGACGAGGAGGTTCGATGCGCGCCCTGCGCAAGACGACGCCCGGGCCCGGGCTGGAATGGACGGACGTCGAGGAGCCCGGCTGCGGGCCCTGGGACGTGAAGGTGCGGGTGCTGCGCGCCGGGATCTGCGGCACCGACCTGCACATCCTGGACTGGGACGCCTCCGCCGAGGCCATGTGCGATGCCGTGCCCTTCACGCCCGGGCACGAGTTCTACGGCGAGGTGGTCGAGACCGGCGAGGAGGTCGGGGACGTGCGCGTGGGCGACCGCATCTCCGGCGAGGGCCACGTGGTGTGCGGGGTGTGCCGCAACTGCCGTGCCGGTCGCCGTCAGATGTGCATCCGCACCCGCTCCCTCGGAGTCCAGCGCGACGGCGCCTTCGCCGAGTACGTGACCCTCCCGCACCAGAACGTGT
>CAZHSL010000014.1:18951-19953 GCA_964535185.1 uncultured Corynebacterium sp. | reverse complement strand
TCCCGATGATCCCGTTCTACATCTTCTACTCGATGTTCGGGTTCCAGCGCACCGGAGACTTCTTCTGGGCGGCCGGCGACCAGATGGCCAAGGGCTTCGTGATCGGTGCGACGGCCGGCAAGACGACGCTCGCCGGTGAGGGGTTGCAGCACATGGACGGCCACTCGCCGATCCTGGCCTCCACCAACCCCGGCGCGGTCATCTATGACCCCGCCTACGGCTACGAGCTCGGCCACATCATCCGCGACGGTCTGCAGCGCATGTACGGCGAGGACGACCGCCTGCAGGAGGTCTTCTACTACATCACCGTCTACAACGAGCCGATGGTGCAGCCCGCCGAGCCCGAGGACCTCGACGTCGACGGTCTGCTCAAGGGCATGTACGTGCTCGAGGCCGCGCCGGAGGGCGAGGGCCCCGAGGCGCAGCTGCTCGCCTCCGGCGTGGGTGTCCCGTGGGCGAAGCACGCCCGCGAGCTGCTCGAAGAGGACTGGGGCGTACGCGCCACCGTCTGGTCGGTCACCTCGTGGACCGAGCTGCGCAAGGAGGCCCAGGAGGTCGAGAAGCACAACCTCCTGAACCCCGAGGAGCCGCGCACCCCGTGGATCTCCCAGCGCCTGGAGGGCGTCGAGGGGCCGTTCGTGGCCTCCTCGGACTACGACTTCATGGTCCCGGACATGATCCGCGAGTGGATCCCGGGCCGCTACGGCGTGCTCGGCGCCGACGGCTGGGGCTTCTCGGACACCCGACCGGCCGCCCGCCGCCACCTGAAGATCGATGCCCACTCGATGGTCGTCAAGGCCCTCCAGCTGCTCGCCAAGGAGGGCACGGTGGATCCCTCGGTGGTCCGCCAGGCCATCGACAAGTACGACCTGACGAACGTGAACGCCGGCCAGTCCGGCTCGTTCGGCGGCGAGTCCTGAGCATCCCGTCGGGGCGCCCCGCGCGGGCGACGGGCGGCCCCCCCGGGCAAGACCCCCGCCACGGGCCCGCGACACGCGCCGG
>CAZHSL010000014.1:0-18941 GCA_964535185.1 uncultured Corynebacterium sp. | reverse complement strand
GGTGACCCACGGGGGGGGGTTTCTTTCTGGTTTTCGGGTTGGTGACCGGGGGGGGGGGGGGGGGGCTGGGGGGGGGGGGGGGGGGGGCGGGGGGGTTTTTGGGGGGGTCAAGTTGGGTGGGGCGGTGGGTTTGGGTTTGTTGGGGGGGGTTGCCTTTCCCTTCCGTGGGGGCGCCGGGGGGGTTGGGCGGGGGGGCGCGACGGTCCTCTCCCCCGTCATCGGCCCGTCTCCTCGCGCGAGCGGGCCGCCCCCGTCTCTCTCTCCCCCCCCTTGGAGGTTCCCGTGCTCGCGATCGTCTGTCCCGGACAAGGGGCGCAGAAGCCCGGCTTCCTGACCCCGTGGCGCGAGCTGCCGGGAACCGATGAGGCGCTCGCGGCGCTCTCGGCCCCGGCCGGCATCGACCTGCTCCGCCACGGCACCGAATCCGATGCGGACACCCTCCGCGACACCGCCGTGGCCCAGCCGCTGCTGGTGGCGGCGGGCATCGTCGCCGCCGCCGCGCTCTACCAGGAGGAGGGCCTCCCCGCCGCTGACGCCTTCGCCGGGCACAGCGTGGGCGAGCTCACCGCGGCCGCCCTCGGGGGCGTGCTGAGCAACGAGGACGCGATGCGTCTGGTCGCGGTGCGATCGCAGGCGATGGCGAGGGCGGCCGCGGCCGAGCCCACCTCCATGGCGGCCGTGGTCGGCGGTGTCCGCGAGGACGTCGTCGCCGCGATCGAGGGCCACGGCCTGCACGCGGCCAACATCAACTCGGCGGCGCAGGTGGTCGCCGCGGGCTCCGCCGCGCAGATCGCGGCGCTCGCGGAGGACGGGCCGGCGAAGGCCCGCGTGATCCCGCTCCAGGTCGCCGGGGCGTTCCACACCCCGTACATGGCCGGAGCCCGCGAGGATCTCGCCGCCTTCGCCCCGAGCCTGACCCCCCATGATCCGTCCGTGCCGCTGATCTCGAACGCGGGCGGCGAGGTGGTCGGCTCCGGCGCCCGCTACCTCGAGCTGATCGTGGACCAGGTCGCCTCCCCGGTCGACTGGGAGGCCTGCATGGCGACCCTGCGCGATCGCGGGATCACCGCGATGATCGAGGTCGCACCCGCCGGGACCCTCACCGGGCTGGCCAAGCGCGAGCTCAAGGGCATCGCCCTGGCGAACCTCAACACCCCCGACGATCTCGATGCCGCCCGCGCCCTGGTGCGCGAGCATGCGGGCACCGCCGCCGCCCACGCAGACCAGGAGAACTGACATGGCCCTCTCCCTCACCGCCCAGCCGACCGTCGCCGGCTCCCGGGTCCTCGCCTACGGCGCGGCGCGCGGCGACCTCGTCGTGCCCAACGACGAGCTCGTCGGCCCGATCGACTCCTCCGACGAGTGGATCCGCCAGCGCACCGGGATCGTCACCCGCATGCGGGCGAGCAAGGACGTCGGCGTCAAGGATCTCGCCCTGACCGCCGCGCAGGAGGCGATCGAACGCTCCGGCATCGACCTGGAGACCCTCGACGCGATCATCGTCTCCACCATCACCTTCCCCTACCAGACGCCGTCGCTGGCGACGCTGCTGGCCGGGCAGCTGGGCCGGCCCGACGTCATCGCGTACGACATCTCCGCCGCCTGCGCCGGCTTCGCCTACGGGATCGGCCAGGCCGATGCGCTGATCCGCTCGGGCAGCGCGCGCAACGTGCTGGTGATCGGCGCGGAGAAGCTCTCCGATGTGGTCTCCCCCACCGACCGCTCGATCTCCTTCCTGCTCGGTGACGGCGCGGGCGCCGCGGTCGTCGGCCCGAGCGACGAGCCGAGGATCGGCCCCACCGTGTGGGGCAGCGACGGCGACAACTGGGAGACCATCCGGATGACGAACTCGCTGGTCGAGTACCGCGACGGCGAGGGCGAGTGGCCCACCCTCGAGCAGGACGGCCGCACCGTGTTCCGCTGGGCCGTGTGGCACACCGCCGAGAAGATCCGCGAGATGCTCGAGAAGTCCGGGCTGACCGTCGACGACGTCGACGTGTTCGTCCCGCACCAGGCGAACATGCGGATCATCGACGAGCTGGCCAAGCAGCTGAAGCTGCCGGAGGACGTCGTGATCGGTCGTGACATCGCCGAGACCGGCAACACCTCGGCCGCCTCGATCCCGCTGGCCACCCACCGCCTCATCGAGGAGGGCGCCGCGAAGAGCGGCGACGTGCTGGTCCAGTTCGGCTTCGGCGCCGGGCTCGCCTACGCCGGGCAGGTGCTCATCCTGCCCTGATCCCGGCCTGTACCGTCACAGGCGACTGTCAGCCGCGTCACGCCACGGCGCGGACACGTTCACGACTGGCCGGTTACGCTCCGGTAGCACGGGTAGTCTGTGACCGCCACACATCCGCACACCTGAAGGAGCACCCATGGCACACACCGAGAACGAGATCCTCGAGGGCCTCGCCGAGATCGTGAACGAGGAGACCGGTGTCGCCACCGAGGACGTCAAGCTCGACAAGTCCTTCACCGACGACCTCGACATCGACTCCATCTCGATGATGACCATCGTGGTCAACGCCGAGGAGAAGTTCGACGTCCGCATCCCCGACGAAGAGGTCAAGAACCTCGCCACCGTCGGCGACGCCGTCAAGTACATCGAGGGCGCTCAGAACTGAGCCCCGCCTGACGCCCGGGACGTTCCCGTCCCGGGCGTCGCCGTTTCGTCTGCCGCTCCGATCCGGAGGTCCGTATGTCCGCTCCCCGTCCCCGTGTCGCCGTGACCGGCCTCGGCACCGTCAGCCCGCTCGGCGGTGACGTCACCTCCACCTGGGAGGCCGCCCTGGCCGGGACCTCCACCGCACGCACCTTCGACAACGACTGGAAGGAGCGCTACGGGCTGTCCGTGGACTTCGCCTGCCAGCTCGTCCCCGGTGCGCTCGACTCCCTCAGCCGCACGGAGTCCCGCAAGCTGGACCCCTCCGGGCAGTACTCCATGGTCGCCGCGCGCGAGGCCTGGGCCGACGCCGGCGCCCCCGAGGTGGCCCCGGAGCGGCTCGGGGTGGTGGTCGGCACCGGCATCGGCGGGATCTGGACCACGCTGGACCAGTGGGACGTCGTGCGTGAGCGCGGCGCGCGGCGCGTCAACCCGTTCACCGTGCCGATGCTGATGGCGAACTCCTCGGCCGCGAACATCTCGATGGAGCTCGACGCCCGCGCCGGCGCCCACACCCCCGTCTCCGCGTGCGCCTCCGGCGCCGAGGCGGTCGCGCTGGGGATGGGCATGATCCGCGACGGACGCGCCGACGTGGTCGTCGTCGGCGGGACCGAGGCCTCGATCCATCCGATGACGATCGCCGCCTTCGCGAACATCCGCGCGCTCTCGTCGCGGGTGGACGATCCGGAGCACGCCTCGCGGCCCTACGACGTGGACCGGGACGGCTTCGTCCTCGGGGAGGGCGCCGCCATCCTGGTGCTCGAGAGCGAGGAGCACGCCGCCGCCCGCGGTGCGCGGGTCTACGCCTACGCCGCCGGCCGCGGGATGGCCTCGGACGCCCACCACATCTCGGCCCCCTCGGCGGAGGGGCAGGCGCGCGCCGTGCGCGAGGCCGTGGACGATGCCGGGATCGCCGCCGGTGACGTCGTCCACGTCAACGCCCACGGCACCTCCACCCCGCTCGGCGACATCGGCGAGCTGCGCGCCGTCTCCGACGCGCTGGGCGGGGTCACCGATCAGATCGTGGTCTCCTCGACGAAGTCGATGACCGGCCATCTGCTGGGCGGCGCGGGTGCGCTCGAATCCGTGTTCTCGACCCTGGCCGCGCACCATCGGACGGCCCCGCCGACGATCAACATCGAGAACCTCGACCCCGAGACGCCGATGCGGGTCGCGCAGAACGCCCCCGTCGAGCTGCCCGGCGGCGACATCGCCGTGCTCAACAACGCGTTCGGCTTCGGCGGGCACGACATCGCGACGGTCTTCACCAGCGCCTGACCGGCGCAGCGCGCCGACTGCGACCCTCCGCACCTCTCCCGTCCCGGGGAGGCGGAGGGTCGCAGTCGTCCGGGTGGTCCGGGGCGCGCCGTTCGGGCCCGGGGCTCGGCGCCCCGGGACCTGGCGCGTCCCTCAGCTGACGCGGTGCAGCCAGCGCATCGGCACGCCCTCGCCGGCGTGGCGGTAGATCTCGAGGTCCTCGTCCCAGGGGCCGCCCAGGGCGATGCCCAGCTCGCGGCGCAGAGCCGCCGGATCGTCGCCGGCCCGTTCCATGCAGCCGCGCACATGGTCCTCGGTGAGCACGATGTTGCCGGCGTGGTCGGTCGCGGCATGGTGGATGCCGAGCTCCGGGGTGCAGCTCCAGCGCGCCCCGTCGACCGCGGCCGTGGATTCCTGGGTGACCTCGAAGCGCACCTCGTGCATACCGCGCAGCGCGCTGACGAGCCGGGCGCCGGTGTCCTCACGGCCCCGCCAGGTCATCTCGGCCCGCTGCAGCCCGCGGCCCACCGGCTGGTCCTCCCAGCGGATGCGTGCGGGCACGCCGAGGACTCCGCTGGCGGCCCATTCGATGTGCGGTGCGAGGGCTCGCGGGGCGGAGTGGATGTACAGAACGCCCTGGGTCATCTCGTTCCTTCCGGTGTCCGATGCGTCTTCCCCAACGAATCGGCCCTGCGGAGGGATCTGATGACAGCGGGTTCCTGCCAGTGCTGAGCTTAGAGGGTCTCCCTGATCTGGCGCAACGCCCGCTTCTTCACGGAGCGTTCGAGCCCGTCGATGTAGAGGGCGCCGTCGAGGTGCCCGACCTCGTGCTGGATGAGGCGGGCCACCAGGCCCTCCCCCGCCAGCTCGATCTCGGCTCCCTCCACGTCCGTGCCCACGCAGCGCGCGTAGGCGGAACGAGTGCGAGGGAAGAACAGTCCGGGGACGGACAGGCAGCCCTCGTCGTCGTGCTGCAGCTCCTCGGAGAGCTCGACGATGACGGGGTTGAGGATGCAGCCCAGGCCGCCCTCCTGCCCGAGGTTCCAGGAGAAGGCGCGCAGGCTCACGCCGATCTGGTTGGCGGCCACCCCGGCGCGGCCCTCGTCGTCGACGGTGTCCAGCAGGTCCTGCACGAGGGCGCGGGTGCCGTCGGTGATCTTCCGGATCGGGTCGCAGGGGGTGCGCAGCACCGGGTCGCCGACGACGCGGATGGGGCGGACGGTCATGCCTGCTCCGCCTCCTCGGCGCCGAGCACGCGGTGGGTGACCTCCGCGCCGGGCACGACGGTGCGCTCGACGGTGCAGCCGGCGGCGACCGCACGGCGGAACACCGTCACGACGGCGGCGACCTCCTTCTCGGTGAGCCCCTCGAGCGGCAGCTGCACCTCCTCGGCGATCGTGAGGTACCGGTTCTGCTGCTCGTCGGAGGTGCCGTGCGCCCACAGCCGCATGTCGAAGTCGTCCCCCAGGCGGCGGGCGAGGTTCACGTCGCTGCTCATACCGGCGCAGCCGATGAGGGCGAGCTTCAGCAGCTCGCCGGGGTTGATCTCCCCTTCGCCGTGCCCGATCGGGATCTCGACGCCGCGCTGATTGCGGCCCATGAGCGTGCGGGGACCGGTGCGATCCGCCCAGACGCTGCCGGGGCCGACGTCCTCGGGGAGCTCGAAGCGGTCATCGGGGACGGTGGGCATCGTCCTTCTCCTTCGCGAGAACGGGCGGAAATGAGACAGCCCCGGAATCTCTCCGGGGCTGTGCTGCCATGCTGGGCTCCCGCACTTGGATTCGAACCAAGAACCGCTCGATTAACAGTCGAGTGCTCTGCCGTTGAGCTATGCGGGATCGACCTGAACGACTTTAGCAGGATCGGGCGGCGCGGCGCATCTCGGAACCGGGTCTCGACCGGCCGCTATGACGAAGGTTACCTTCCGGCCACCTGCTCCGGCGATACCTCGGACGCCGCCGGATCCGTGGAGCCGCGCACCACCAGCACGGGCTCGATCGCCCGGGCCTCCGCCGGCATCTCGCGCCAGTCGCTGCCGTCCTGGATCACCTCGAGCAGACGGGTCGCGGTGACCCTCCCGTACTCGGTCGCCGAGCGGCCGATCGCGGTGATCGGCGGGCGATGGGTGCGTGTGAGCGCGGAATCTTCGTAGCTCGCCACGGCGACGTCCTCCGGGATCCGCAGGCCCGCCTCCTCGACGACGTGTATCCCCGCGAGGGCCATCTCGTCGCTGTCGAAGACGATCGCGCTGGGCGGCTCCTCGAGCGCGAGCAGCCTCGCCGTCGCGAGCCCGGCGCCGCGGGTGCCGAATCCGGCGTCCTGCACGACCGGCTCCACGCCGAGCTCCTCGCAGCGATCGGCGAAGGCGCGGTCTCGCGCGAGGATGTGGAGGAAGTCCTCATTGCCGGCGACACGAGCGATCCGCCGGTGCCCGCGCTCGGCGAGATGGTCGGCCAGCAGGCGCGTCGCATGGGCGTCATCGACGTACACGGACGGCAGCGAGCCGTGATGCCCGGGCCCGCCGACCACGAGGGCCGGCAGGCCCAGGTCCTCGAGCGCGGGGATGCGCGGGTCGTCCTGGCGCAGGTCCACCACGACCACCCCGTCGACCCGGCGCTGGGCGAGCCAGCGGCGGAAGGTGTCGATCTCGGCCTCGGTGGAGTCGACGATCTTCATCTGGAGCGAGTAGTCGTGGCGGCTGAGGATCTCCTGCAACCCGGCGACAAAGGCTCCGAAGAACGCCTCGGCTCCGAGCACCTCGGCCGGACGCGCGATCACCATGCCCACGGTGAGCACGGGCGCCCCGGCCAGCGCACGGGCCGACGGGGAGGGCTCCCACTGCAGCTCCCGGGCGATGTCGATGATCCGTGCGCGGGTCGTATCCGAGACGCCGGGCCGCCCGTTCACGGCGAGGGACACGGCCGCGGAGGTGACCCCCGCGCGCTCGGCGATGTCCGCGATGGTGACGCGGCGCCCGCGCCCGCTCCCCTGCGGGCGGGCCTTCTTGCTGGTGGGCATCATCCACCCCTCCGGAGCGCCCGGCGCCCTCATAGACTCAACCGCTATACTAGCAGGTCATAGGCCTGATGGCCGGTCTTCCTCGCCGAGGTCCCCCAGGGATCCCTGCATCCTCCGCCCCGACTCGCCGCGGCGACCGCGGCGCTCCGGCACCCGCAGTGACGAAGCCCGCTGACCGCGGCGTCCGGGCAGGTCACGACCTCCCTGCGTGATAGATTCCTGACCGCCCTCCCGGAGGGCACGGCCCAGTAGCTCAGCCGGTCAGAGCAGCGGACTCATAATCCGTCGGTCGCGGGTTCAAGCCCCGCCTGGGCTACTCGACATGGTCACGGTGTTCGGTTCGGCCCGTAGTGGATGCTCGTGCGCTCCCCGTCGCGGGAGATATGGGTCTGGGCGCCGGGGACGATGTCGGTGTTGTGCGCCGCGACGGCGATCCAGCCGTCCTCACGGCGCTCGAGCACGAAGGTGAAGATGCCGCGGCGCTCCTCGGCGGGTTCTCCCCGGGGCGAGACCTGGCCGTCGAGGTGCCATCTGCTGTGCACCGTGGCAGCGCGGTCGCCGATCATCCGCACCTGCGGTGCGCCCATCCGGATGCGGGAACCGGGGAAGATCCTCGCGAAGCCGAAGGCGTGCGCCTGCCGGATGCCCTCGCGGTCGTGCCACCACAGCCCCACCACGTTCACGAAGTCCGCATCGGGCGCGAACAGCGCCGCGATCGCGCCCGCGTCGGCGCTGTTCCAGGCAGATTCCCAGCCGGCGACCACGTCCTGCGGCGCGTCCATGCTCCTCCTCCGCGGGGGCGCTGCGTCCGCCCTCCGGCCTCGGCGCGGCCCTCGCCCGCCGTCCCCGCCAGCGTACTGCGCAGCCTCCCGTCGGGCTCGCCGCGGCGGCACCGGCCTGGGATGATGGGGCCAGCAGCCTGTCACGCAGGGAGCGCCGATGACACCCGACGATGCACTGACCGCCTACATCCGCCAGCACGCCGCGGCCGCCCTCGACCACCTCGCCTGCTTCGACGAGGCCGAGGATGCGGAGCTCGCCGCCGCCATGACGGTCGAGGCCGTCCATCAGGTGAGGACGTCGCTGCGCCGGCTGCGGGCCGCGCGGCTGCTCATCGCCCCGGCGATCCCGCTTCCCGCATCGGTCGACGGGGACCTGCGGTCCACGGCCCGTGCGCTGAGCGCGGTGCGCGACACCGACGTGCTCACCGAGACGCTCCTCGCGGAGGCCGAAGCCCGGCCGCCCGGGCGGGAGCGGGCAGCGGCGCGCGAGGAGCTCGCCGCGGCGTTGACCGCGCGGCGGGAGGCCGGCATCGCTCAGGTGCGCCGCAGCCGCTCCGATCCACGCTGGCAGCGCACGCTCGACCTGCTGAGGGCGTGGTGCGAGCACGCGCCCGCCGAGGCCGTGGAACGGCCGATGGGCATCCTGCAGGAGGCGCGGCGCGAGGTGCTCGGCCGGCTCCGCGCCGCCGGTGGTGATCCCGCCGCGCTGCACTCGGCGCGCAAGGCCGCCAAGCGCTGGCGCTATGCCGCCGAGCTGCTGGTCCCTGCGGAGCCGGACGCGGCAGCGCACTTCGAGGCGGCGACGGAGGTCCATGTCCGCCTCGGGGCGCTTCAGGATGCGGTGGTGGCCGAGGACTTCCTGCGCGAGCTGGTGGGCAGCAGCGGCTCGGACCGCTGCGTCAGCGCCGCGGGCCTGCTGCTCGAGCGCGCCCGGCGCCGCCTCGACCGCGAGCTGGCCGCAGCGGCGGAGGTGCGGCGGGACGTGCCGTGCACGGGCAGCGGCGGCGAGCCCGGCTGACCGGTGCTCAGCGCTCGTCGAGGTACCGCAGCACCGCCTGCACGCGCCGGCTGGTCTGCTCGTCGCCGGTGAGGTCGAACTTGTCGAAGATCGCGCTGATGGCCTTCTCCACGGTGCTCAGCGAGAGGAACAGCCGTTCGGCGATGCCGCGGTTGGACAGTCCCTCCGCCATCGCCTCGAGCACCTCGAGCTCTCGCGGGGTGAGCCGGGAGACGGCGTGCTGCTGCTCCGGGGCGCGCAGCAGGGAGCGGACCACGGCCGGGTCGATCACCGTCCCGCCGTCGGCGACGCGGTGCACCGCATCGAGGAAGCCGTCGATCTCGGTGATGCGGTCCTTGAGCAGGTAGCCGATCCCGGGCGAGTCGGTGCTGAGCAGATCGCTCGCGTACTCGCGGGCGACGTGCTGGGAGAGCATCAGCACCCCCACCTCGGGATGCTCCTGCTTGATGCGCAGGGCGGCCAGCAGCCCCTCGTTGCTGTGCGTGGGCGGCATGCGCACGTCCACGATGGCCAGCCGGGGGCGGTGGTCCGCCACTGCGGTGAGCAGCTGATCACCGTCGCCGACGGAGGCGAGCACCGAGATCCCCTCGTCCTCCAGCAGGCTGCGCACGCCTTCGCGCAGCAGCACGGCGTCGTCGGCGAGGACGACGTCGAGCGCGGTTCCGGTCCGGTTCTCAGTCACAGGGCAGCTCCGCGGTGATGACGGTGGGCCCGCCGTGCGGGCTGTCGACCCTCACGGTACCGTCGAGCGCCGCGACGCGACGGGCCAGGCCCTGCAGCCCGCCGCCCTCGGGATCGGCCCCGCCGATCCCGTCGTCGCGGATCGTGACGGTCAGCAGACGCTGCCCGGGCGCGCCCGCGATCACCAGGCGGACGCTCACCTGTGCGGCGCCGGCGTGCTTGACCACATTGTTGACCGCTTCGCGGACCACGAAGTAGGCCGCCGACTCGACGGCGCGCGGCAGCTCCTCCTCGAACCGGAGGTCGAGCTGGATCGGGACCGGGCTGCTGGCGGCGACGTCGCCGAGGGCGGTGGCCAGGCCGTGCTCGTCCAACGCGCTGGGGTAGACGCGCCAGGCGACCTGCCGCACCTCCTCGATGAGGGACTGCGACTGCGAGTGCGCCTGCTCGAGCAGCGCCGCCGCACGCTCGGGATCCGAGGCGCGGCGGGCGCGGGCGAGCATCACCGACAGGGAGACTATGTTCTGCTGCACGCCGTCGTGCAGGTCGCGCTCGATCCGTCGGCGTTCGTCGTCGATCGCGAGCACGACGCCGCGGCGGGTGGTCAGCAGCCGACTGATCCGGGTCTCGAGGGCGTCCTCGCGGGCCACGTCGGTCCAGCGCCGCAGCAGGGCCGCCTGCGCCCACGCGGCGGCCTCGGCGAACAGGGCCGTGGCCAGCAGGCTCGAGGTGCCGAAGATGAGCAGCACCGGCAGGGCCGGTCTGCTGATCACCCAGACGGAGAAGTCGAACACGACGGGCTGGGCCCGCACCGACTGCAGTGTGCTGCCCAGCACGATCGCGGCGACCAGGAGCATCAGGTCCAGCATCACGTAGCCCAGCACCCCGGCCAGCAGCCCGTGCAGCGCCGCCCGCCGGCCTCCCAGGAACTGCTCGGGAGGGGACGTGAGGCGGAAGCGGTAGAAGCGGGTCAGGCGCCAGTGCTCGCCGCGACGCGCCAGACGGAACGGCCCCCGCCAGCGCACCAGCAGCAGCGGCAGGGTCAGCAGCAGCGCCGCGCCCAGCAGCAGCCCCAGCAGGGTGCCCAGCACGTGCCGAACGGCCCGCCGGGCCAGCCGCACGGGCTCGCGCGGCAACGAGTACCGGGACAGGTCGGGAAGGCGCATGGTCTCTCTTCGGGATCGTCCGCCGGGCAGGGCGGGGCATCGGGCAGTGCCGGCTCGCACGCTACCAAGCACGTTCTGCCGCACCCACGGGGCCCTCCCCCGGTCCGCTGACGGTTCTCCGCATTTCTCGGTACGGGCACCTGCGCCGAGGGCACGGTCATCCGGGTTCTGCCGGGCAGGCGCCGATTCCTAGCGTGGAACCCGTCGTCGAACCCCCGGGAGACCACTGATGGACGCCGTCCTCCACCTCGCCGAGAGCCTCATGGGCTCTCCCTGGCTGTACCTGCTCGTGCTCGGCCTCACCGCTGCCGACGGGGTGCTGCCCGTCATGCCCGGAGAGACCGTGGTCATCGCCGCTGCCGCCTACGCCGTCACCGGTGAACCGGCCCTGCTGGGCCTGCTCGCCGCAGCCTGGGCAGGAGCGCTGTGCGGGGACCTCGTCTCCCATCAGCTGGGGCGTGGAGCGGGCCCGCTGGCCCGCTGGTTCCGCCGCCGGCGCTGGGGCGGTGCCCTGCTGGGATGGGCGGAGCGGGAGCTGCACGCCCGCGGCGGCATGCTGCTGGTCTCCGCCCGGTTCATCCCGGGCGGCCGCACCGCGACCACGCTGACCAGCGGGATCGTGCGCTACCCGCGCCCGCGGTTCCTCGGGTTCGCCGCGCTGGCCGGTCTGCTCTGGGCGGTGTACTACGTCGGCGTCGGTGCGCTGGGCGGGATGATGTTCCAGGACCAGCCGCTGCTCGGCGTGGCGATGGGCATCGGCGCGGCGCTCCTGCTCGGCGGAGCGATCGAGCTGGTGCGCTCGGTGCGGGGGCGCCGCCGCGAGCGGGCCCGCGGTTCGTCGGTCAGTCCTGCGCCGCGCGCAGCGCTCTGCGCCGGCCCTGCACCTGGGCCAGGCGGGCCATGATCTCCTGGTGGCGCTCGGCGTCGGAGGGGTCGGTGCGCTGCAGACGCTGCTTGAGCACCGAGTACTCCCGGGTGAGGGACAGCTCGGTGAGGCGGCCCAGCAGCGAGTGCCCGAGGCGCCGCAGCCCCTCCTCGTCTCGGGCCGGCAGGTCGAGGTTCGCGATCTCCACGATCAGCGGCCGCACCGTCTCCCCGGCGATCTCGAGGACCTGCTCGAGGTAGCGGGCGGGGTGGAGACCGCCCTCGACGGCGTCGAGCAGGGTGCCGGCGGCGAGCATCACGTCCCACACGCCCTGCAGCGCCGGGACGTGGAAGGCATCGTCCGGCAGGGAGCCGACCTTCTCGGTCTCCAGCAGCTGCGGCGCCTGGAGCATCACCGCGAGTGACTGGGTCTCCACCTGGCCCACCGGATCGCGGGGGCTGACCACGTCCGCGAGACGAGCGACCTCGATCACGGCAGGCTCGCCCCCGGCCCCCTCCTCGGCCGGGGCCTCCGGGGCCGCTCGCTGCGGTTCGGGGCGCTGCGCCGCACGTCCCTCGCTGCGGGCGGCGTCGTGCACGGCCCGCAGCACCGTGCCCTCGTCCATCCCCAGCCAGCCGGCGAGCCGGCGCGCGTACTCGGGACGCATCGCCCGGTCGCGAATCCGCGCGACCACCGGTGCCGCCATCCGCAGCGCGGTGACCTGTCCCTCGACGGTGTCGAGGTCGACCTGGGAGATCGCGGTGCGGATCGCGAACTCGAACAGCGGCCGACGGGTCTCGATGAGCTCGCGCACCGCCTGGTCCCCCTGGTGGATCCGCAGATCGCACGGGTCCATCCCGCTGGCCTCGACGGCCACGTAGGTCTGGGCCACGAAGCGCTGGTCCTCCTCGAAGGCGCGCAGTGCGGCCTTCTGGCCGGCTGCGTCGCCGTCGAAGGTGAAGATCACCTCGCCCGCCAGGCCGCGCCCGTCGGTGTTCAGCCGCAGCCCGGCCGAAGGGTTCGAGTCCCCCATCACCCGGCGCACGATCTTCACGTGCTCGGCGCCGAAGGCCGTGCCGCAGGAGGCGACGGCGGTCCCGACCCCGGCCAGGTGGGCGGCCATCACGTCCGTGTACCCCTCGACCACCACCACCCGGTGCTGGGAGGAGATCTCCTTGCGGGCGAGGTCCAGGCCGTAGAGCACGCTGGACTTGTGGTAGATCGCGGTCTCGGGGGTGTTGAGGTACTTCGGCCCCTGGTCGGACTCCAGCAGGCGCCGCGCTCCGAAACCGATGGTGTTGCCGGTGATGTCGCGGATCGGCCACACCAGGCGGCCCCGGAAGCGGTCGTAGATGCCGCGCTGCCCCTGGGAGACCAGCCCGCTGGCGGTCAGCTCCGCCTCGGTGAAGCCGCGGCCC
This sequence comes from uncultured Corynebacterium sp., assembly GCA_964535185.1. GTDB lineage: Bacteria > Actinomycetota > Actinomycetes > Actinomycetales > Dermabacteraceae > Brachybacterium. Next base: position 6,074 of record CAZHSL010000014.1, on the reverse strand, counting down.
CGCAGCACGCCGGACAGCGAGTCCCATCCCTCGGGCGCGAACCCCACCCCGAAGCGGGCGGCGGCCTCCTGGTCGAAGCCGCGTTCGGTGAGGAAGCGCCGGCCCACCTCGGCGGCAGGGCTGTCGAGCTGCTCGCGGTAGTACTCCTCGGCGATCGCGTGGGCGTCCAGCAGTCGGCGCCTGGTGCCGAAGTCGGGGCGGTCGCCGCGCCCCTCGCCGGCGTCCTCGTACTGCAGCTGGACGCCGTATCGGGCGGCGAGCATCTCGACCGCCTCGACGAAGCTGAGGTGGTTGATCTTCTGGACGAAGGAGATCACGTCCCCGCCCTCGCCGCAGCCGAAGCAGTGCCAGTGGCCCAGCTGCGGGCGGATGTTGAACGAGGGGGTCTTCTCGTCGTGGAAGGGGCACAGGCCCTTCATCGAACCGATCCCGGCCGAGCGCAGCGTGACGTGCTCGGAGACCACCTCGTCCAGGCGCGAGCGCTCGCGCACGGAGTCCACGTCTGCGCGACGGATCAGTCCTCGGGCCATGGGCTCAGAGCTCCGGTCCGAGGCCGGGCAGCGGGGTGTCCGCCGCGGTGACGTGCGTGATGGAGCGGTCGAAGAGCACCTCGTGCAGGCGCCGCGCGGTCACGTCGGTGTAGGACGCGATCTGGTCCACCACGACGCGGCGCCGGCCGTCGTCGTCGCTCGCGCTGTGCCAGAGCTCGGCGAACAGGGGGCTGAGGTACTGGGTGCCGGTGTTCCACAGCCGTGAGTAGAGGTCGCGGATGATCTCCTCCTGCGCCTCGTAGACGGGCTGCTGGGAGGCGGAGGACATCACATAGGCGGCCGCGAGGCCCTTGAGCACGGCGATCTCCATGTGCGTCTGCTCGGGCACCACCATGTCACCGCCGTACCGGGACAGGGGCCCCTCGCCGTGGGCGGCGCGGGTGGCGGCGATCGCGGAACGGGTGAAGCGGCCGATGAGCTGGCTGGCCATGTTCTTCAGCGCCGCGGCCGAGCGCATCGAGCCGGTGAAGGACAGCAGCCAGCTCGGCTCCGCCTCGAGCCGGGTCAGCGCCGCATCGAGCTCCTCGAGGGACTCACCCGGCATGTACCAGTCCTGGACCACGTACAGCGCGGCGGCCCGCTCCATCGGGTCCTGCAGCTTCTGCAGGTCCAGGGTGAGGCCGGTGATCGCGTCCTCGATGTCGTGCACGGAGTAGGCGATGTCGTCGGCCAGGTCCATCACCTGCGCCTCGAAGCACTGGCGACCGGGAACGGCGCCCTCGCGAGCCCAGGTGTAGACCTCGAGGTCGTCGGCGTAGGCACCGAACTTGGGGGAGGCCGGATCCGGCCCCTGCCCACGGGTCCAGGGGTACTTGATGGCCGCATCCACGCACGCGCGCGTGAGGTTCAGGCCGTACGGGCGCTCCTGCCCCACCAGCTTCGGCTCCAGGCGCGTGAGCAGGCGCAGGGTCTGCGCGTTGCCCTCGAAGCCGCCGAAATCGGCGGCGAGGTCGTCGAGCACCTTCTCGCCATTGTGGCCGAAGGGCGGGTGGCCGAGATCGTGGGAGAGGCATGCCGCGTCGACGATGTCGGGGTCGCAGCCCAGCTCCGCACCGATGTCACGGCCCACCTGGGCGACCTCGAGGGAATGGGTGAGGCGGGTGCGCACGAAGTCGTTCGCGCCGGCGCCGAGCACCTGCGTCTTGGCGCCGAGCCTGCGCAGCGCCGAGGAGTGCAGCACGCGGGCGCGGTCCCGCTGGAAGGGCGTGCGGGCCTGCGACTTCGGCGGTTCGGGCACCCAGCGCTCGAGATCGCGGGCGGTGTACCCCGGCGGGGACGGCACGTCGCCCGCCGAGGTCGGGAGCGTGGAGGTCTGGGACATCGGTTCAGCCTCCCGAGGTGTCGAGCTCGGCCTCGTGGAGGCGGGCGGCGTGCTCGGTGCTGAGCTCTCGGGAGGTCATCCAGCCCTCGGGGACGTGCGCCTTCTTGGGCGTGCCGGCGCGGCCCCTCGGCCCCTCGACCGCTGCGCCGGGGTAGGGGCTGTCGCCGTCGAGCTCGGCGAGCTTGGCGTCGAGGTCGGCGAGGGACTCCATCGTCGCCAGGCGGTGGCGCATCTCACCGCCGACGGGGTAGCCCTTGTAGTACCAGGCCACGTGCTTGCGCAGGTCGCGCACGGCGCGGCCCTCGTCCTCGTAGAACTCGACCAGCAGCTCGGCGTGGCGGCGCATGATCCGCGCGACCTCGCCGAGGGTGGGGCGCACCCGATCGGGCTTCCCGGCGAAGCCGGCGGCGAGGTCGGCGAACAGCCAGGGACGGCCCTGGCAGCCGCGGCCCACCACGACGCCGTCGCAGCCGGTCTGCTCCATCATCTCGATCGCGTCCTCGGCGGACCAGATGTCGCCGTTGCCGAGCACGGGGATGTCGGTGACGAGCTCCTTGAGCTCGGTGATCGCCTGCCAGCGCGCCTGGCCGGAGTAGTGCTGGACCACGGTGCGGCCGTGCAGCGCGATCGCGGCGGCGCCCACCTCCTGGGCGATCAGCCCGGCGTCGCGGAAGGTCTGGTGCTCGTCGTCGATGCCGATGCGGGTCTTGACCGTGACCGGCACCTCGGGGCCGGCGGCCTCCACGGCCGCGCTGACGATGCGGGTGAACAGCTCCGTCTTCCAGGGCAGCACTCCCCCGCCGCCGCGGCGGGTGACCTTGGGGACCGGGCAGCCGAAGTTGAGGTCGATGTGGTCGGCGAGATCGCGCTCGCGGATCATCTCCACCGCGCGGCGCACGGTGGCCGGGTCCACGCCGTACAGCTGCACCGAGCGGGGCGTCTCCCGCTCCCCCATGGTCACCAGCCGCCAGGACTCCCTGTGGCCCTCGACCAGCGCGCGCGTGGTGACCATCTCCCCGACGAACAGGCCGCCGTCGTCCTCGCTGTGCAGTGCTCCGAACTCACGGCAGAGCAGGCGGAACGCCATGTTGGTGATCCCGGCCATCGGCGCCAGCACGACGGGGGTGTCGATGGTGTGCGGACCGATCGTGAGGGTGCGCCGGGTCGCGCCGGTGCCGGTCACGGACGTCGAGTCACGGACCGGGTCGGCGGCGGGGCCGAGCGCCTGGGGTGCGGTGTCGAGGGTGGTCATCGTCTCGATTGTCCCATCTGGCCCTGTCGCTCGGGAGGGGTGTGGGAGGTGATGTGCATCGGGAAGGGCTGGGGAGGACAGGAGCGGGCGCTTGGTCCCGGCCGGGCCGCTGATCCCAGGGGATGATGGAGCCAGCGGCGCTCCTCGCTTCCCCGCCCTCGCGCCGTCCGTCGCACGACGAAGGAGGCACGAGATGACCGCCACCGCTCCCGAGCCGCGCGTGGCCCCGCGCATCGGCTTCGTCGCCCAGGTCGAGCACACGGGCATCCGCGCCGACGGACGCGCCGTGACCAGCATCGGCCTCGAGGAGGGGATCGAGCTGTTCCTCGCGGCCGAGGACCTCGGGTACGACGTCGGCTACGTGCGCACCCGCCATCTGCAGGACACGCTCGCCTCCCCGCTGCTGTTCCTCGCCGCGCTGGGGCGCCGCACGTCGCGGATCGAGCTGGGCACCGCCGTGATCCCGTTGCGCTTCGAGAACGCGGGCCGGCTCGCCGAGGACCTCGCCACCGCCGACCTGCTCACCGGCGGCAGGCTTCGACCCGGTGTGAGCTCGGGGTATTCGGCCCACGAGGCCATGTACACCCGCGCCTTCGGGGCCGTGCCGGAACGGGCCGAGCACGTCGATCGCGTGCTGCACGACCTGGTCTCCCTGCTCGACGGGGAGATCGTCGCGGGCGCGGACCGGCACGTCGAGGGCGTCGAAGCGGGCAGCCCGCTGCGCCTGCGCCCGCAGGTGCCCGGCCTCCGCGACCGGCTCGCCTACGGCGCGGCCGATCCGGAGCGCGCGGCGATGGCGGGCCGGCTCGGGCTCGGGCTGCAGCTGGCCACGATGGCCCCGGACGACGGCACCGGACGGCCCTTCGCCGAGCTCCAGCTGGAGGCTCTCGAGGCGTATCGCGGCGCCTCGCGGGAGGCCGGGCACGGCGAGGGGCACGTGATGGTCAGCCGCCAGATGATCCCGGTGCGCAGCGACGCCGAGCTCGAGAGGTTCACGACTCTCCTCCCCCGTGAGCGCGCCGGGGATGCGCGCGTCCTCGGCGAGCACCACGGCCGGGAGATCGGCGGGCACGAGGCGGTGTACAGCGAGGTGGTCCTGGACCAGCCCGCCGTGGTCGCCCAGGCGCTGTGGGAGGACCCGGTGGTCCGCGCCGCCGACGAGCTCGTGCTGGTCCTGCCGCTGGGCCCCTCGCTCACGGAGCAGCAGGAGCTGCTGCGCGTCTTCGGAGCGCTGGTCGTCCCGCCGCTGCAGATGGTGCTCGGCCGCGGCGGCGGCTGAGGGGAGGGACGATCGGCCTCTCAGCCGCCCACCAGGCGGCGTCGGGCGACGGGATCGACGAGCACGGTGACGTTGTCGCTGATCTGCTCGGCAGTGCCGACACCCGCCGGCAGGGCGGCCACCTGCTCGTCCTCCACCAGCGCGAGAAGGGGTCCGGGCAGGTCCCGCAGTCCCACATGGGGGCGGTCGAAGAAGCCCTCCGTCGCGGGCTCGGGTGCCGGCAGGCCCTGCGCGCGCTGCACCGCGGCGAGCAGCTCGGCGGCTTCCGCCAGGGCGGTCTGGCGTCCTCGCCAGTGACGGGCCTGCAGCACGTCGGCCAGGGCGAGCCGCAGCACTCCCCCGCCGGGCAGCCGCGCGGCCGAACGGGCCAGCCATTTGCCGTAGGGCGGCCAGGTGCGGTGCAGCAGGTGCGCGAGATGCAGCATGGTGCGCACGTGCCGGGCGGCGATCACCGCGGAGCCGTCCTCGTCCCCGCGCAGGCCGGCCCGGCCCACGTCCGGGAACTCCTGGCCGAGGCGGTGCCAGTCGGCCGCCAGGGCGTACAGCCACACGTCCCGCGGGTACCAGGACAGGCGCTCCCGGAGCCCGCCGAGCACCCCGGGCCCGTCGTGGAAGACAGGTCCGGCGGTGACCTCGAGCACGGCCTGGCCGGTCAGCGAGAGCCAGTCCCCCAGCTCGAGCCCCTCGGGGGCGGTGAGGCGGGAGGCCGCGATCCCGGTGCGGGAGGCGACGAAATCCGCTGCAGCGGCCACCTCGGCCCGCTGGCGCACGACGGGCTCCCAGGTGGTCGCGAACCGCGTGGGCAGGCCCTCCCAGCTCTCGGGCAGCTCCCGCTCGAGCAGGGCGTCGACCTCCTCCGCACAGCCGTGCTCGACCAGCAGCGTCAGCCGCAGCCCCCAGTCGTGATCGCGGGACTGGGCGTCGTCGAAGCCGAGCACATCGGAGCCGGAGCCCAGTCGCGCGGCGGCGACCGCGAGGCCCGGCCGGTGCCGCGCCAGCAGCGGGCGCACGACCCGCTCCCAGTAGGCGCGGGAGAGGGCTGCGCCGGGGACGGCCGTATCGGTCATGCGCACACTCTGCCCTCCGCGTCGCGGGACGGGACGGCCGACGCGGCCCGACTCAGACGCCGATCAGGCGCGCAGCGAGGTAGGACTCGACCTGGTCCAGCGCCACCCGCTCCTGCGCCATGGTGTCGCGCTCGCGGATGGTGACGGACTGGTCCTCGGCGGTCTCGAAGTCCACGGTGAGGCAGAACGGGGTGCCGATCTCGTCCTGTCGGCGGTAGCGCCGGCCGATCGCCTGGGTGACGTCCATGTCGACGTTCCAGTGCCTGCGCAGACGTGCCGCGAGCTCCTCCGCCCGGGGCACGAGGTCCTCGCTCTTGGACAGCGGCAGCACCGCGGCCTTCACGGGCGCCAGGCGCGGGTCGAGCTTCAGCACGGTGCGCTTGTCGACCCCTCCCTTGGCGTTGGGGGCCTCGTCCTCGCTGTAGGCGTCGACGAGGAAGGCCATCATCGACCGGGTCAGGCCGAAGCTCGGCTCGATCACGTAGGGCGTGTAGCGCTCGTTCGCGGCCTGGTCGAAGTACTGCATCTTCGTGCCGGAGGCCTCGGTGTGGCTGTTGAGGTCGAAGTCGGTGCGGTTGGCGATGCCCATGAGCTCGCCCCACTC
>CAZHSL010000013.1:0-20301 GCA_964535185.1 uncultured Corynebacterium sp. | reverse complement strand
CCACCACCGACACCTCCGTGCTCGCCCTGTTCGGCGACGGCGCCTCGAGCGAGGGCGAGGTCGCGGAGTCCTTCACCTTCGCCGCCTCCTTCCAGGCACCGGTGGTCTTCTACACCCAGAACAACCAGTGGGCGATCTCGGTGCCCACCTCCGTGCAGAGCCGGGTCCCGCTCGCCCAGCGCTCGCGCGGCTGGGGGATCCCTTCGGTGCGGGTGGACGGCAACGACGTGCTCGCCGTGCTCGGCGCCGTCCGCACCGCGATGGACTCCGCCCGGGCCGGGAACGGCCCGGTGTTCGTCGAGGCCCTCACCTACCGCATGGCCGCGCACACCACCAGCGACGACGCCTCCCGCTACCGCCCGGCCGCCGAGGAGGAGGAGTGGGCGGCGAAGGATCCGATCCTGCGCCTGCGCCGCCACCTCGAGCAGCGGGACGAGATCGACGAGCAGTACGTCTCCCGCTGCGACGAGGAGGCCCACGACCTCGCGATGCAGCTGCATCACCACATCCACGGCATGGAGGACCCCGACCCGGTGGGCATGTTCGACCACCCCTACGCCGAGCCCCACCCGATCGTGGACGCCGAGCGCGCGGAGTACCTCGAGTACATCGCTCAGTTCGAGGACGAGGGGGCGAGCGCATGAACACCACCGGCTCCACCAACCTCCCGATCGCCAAGGCCATCACCGCCGGTCTGCGCGACGCGATGACGGCGGATGACCGCGTGCTGCTGATGGGCGAGGACATCGGCCCCCTCGGCGGCGTCTTCCGCGTCACCGACGGGCTGCACGCCGAGTTCGGCTCCCAGCGCGTGGTGGACACGCCGCTCGCGGAGGCCGGGATCGTGGGCACCGCCGTGGGCCTGGCCGTGCGCGGCTACCGGCCCGTGGTCGAGATCCAGTTCGACGGCTTCGTCTACCCCGCCTACAACCAGATCACCACCCAGGTCGCGAAGATGCACAACCGCACCTCCGGCGCGGTGAACCTGCCGCTGGTGATCCGCATCCCGCACGGCGGCGGGATCGGTGCGGTCGAGCACCACTCCGAGAGCCCGGAGGCGCTGTTCGCGCACACCGCGGGGCTGCGGATCCTCGCCCCCTCCACCCCGCAGGACGCGTACTGGATGACCCGCCAGGCCATCGAGTCCGAGGACCCGGTGATCATGCTCGAGCCCAAGCGCCGCTACTGGGTCAAGGGCGACGTCGACCCCGACCGCCGCCCGGAGCTGTCTCCCTGGCAGGCGCGGGTGGTGCGCCCCGGCACCGACGCGACCCTGCTGGCCTGGGGGCCGAGCATGCCGCTCGCGCTCGAGAGCGCGCAGGTCGCGGCCGAGGACGGCATCGACCTCGAGGTCATCGACGCCCGCTCCCTGGCCCCGGTGGACTACCCGACGATCGCCGCCTCGGTGCGCCGCACCGGGCGGCTGCTGATCACCCACGAGGCCCCGGTGCTCGGCGGCCTCGGCGGGGAGATCGCCGCCCGGATCTCCGAGCAGTGCTTCTACCACCTGGAGGCGCCGGTGCTCCGTGTGGGCGGCTACCACCTGCCGTACCCGCCGGCGCGCATGGAGCACGCCTACCTCCCCGACCTCGACCGGGTGCTCGACGGCGTGGACCGTCTGCTCGAGCACTGACGGACGCGCCCTGCGCGTGAAAGGATCACGACCATGAATGCAGCCTCCGCGGATCCCGCCGGCTCGTCGGCCCCGCAGATCGTCACCGTCCCCCTCAACGACCCCGGTGAGGGGCTCACCGAGGCCGAGATCCTCGAGATCAAGGTCGCCGTCGGCGACCGGGTCGAGATCAACGCCCCGGTGGTCGAGGTCGAGACCGCCAAGAGCGCCGTCGAGCTGTCCACGCATGTGGCGGGGACGGTCGTCGCGATCCTGGTCGCCGTCGGCGACGAGGTGCCCGTCGGCGCCGGGCTGATCCAGGTCGACACCTCCGGCGGCCCGGCCCCCGCCCCCGGGGCCGACGGACCGGCCGACGCAGCCGGCACGACCGGCACGTCCGGCGCCGCCGCCGAGGACGACGAGGCGGAGGCCGATCCGTCGGCCGAGGAGGTCTCCGAGCAGGTTGCCGCCCCGGCGGAGACCGCCGGTGGGGAGGAGCCGAAGAACCTCGTCGGCTACGGCGCCCGCTCCGCCCCGGCACGCCGACGTCGGCGCCGCGCGGCGCCCGCCCAGCAGGAGGAGGCCGGGCAGGTCCCGATCGACCGGATCCTCGCCAAACCGCCGGTGCGCAAGCTCGCCCGGGACCTCGGCATCGCGCTGCACGACGTGCTGGCCACCGGCCCCGAGGGCACCGTGACCCGGCAGGACGTGCTCGCCGCGCAGCAGCGCGCCTTCGGCGGGGACGGCGACGGCGCCTTCTTCCCCGAGGAGTCGCCGCAGGCCCCGGAGGGCCTCGGCGGGGCCATGAAGACCACCCGCGACCAGCCGTTCGCCGGCGTCACCAGCGACGAGCGCACCACCCGGGTGCCGATCCGCTCGGTGCGCAAGCGCACCGCCGAGGCGATGGTGGCCTCCGCCTTCACCGCCCCGCACGTGACGGTGTTCAACGAGATCGACATGACCCGGGCGCTGCAGATCGTCGCCCAGCTGCGTTCCTCGCGGGAGTGGGCCGACGTCAAGGTCAGCCCCCTCGCGGTGATCGCGAAGGCGCTGCTGGTCGCGATCCGCCGCAACCCGGAGGTCAACGGCTCCTGGGACGAGGACGCGCAGGAGATCGTCTACAAGCACTACGTGAACCTCGGCATCGCGGCGGCCACGCCGCGCGGGCTGATCGTGCCGAACCTCAAGGATGCGCACCTGATGACGCTGCGGGAGCTCGCCGAGGGCATCGGGGAGCTCGCCCGCACGGCCCGGGCCGGCCGCACGTCCCTGCGCGACACGCGTGACGGCACCATCACCATCACCAACTACGGCGTCTTCGACATCGACTCCGGCACCCCGATCCTGAACCCGGGGGAGTCCGCGATCCTCGGCGTCGGCGCGATCAAGGAGAAGCCCTGGGTGGTCGACGGCCAGGTCGTGCCGCGGCAGGTCGCCACGCTCTCGCTGAGCTTCGACCACCGGCTCATCGACGGCGCGCTGGGCGCCGAGCTGCTGCGCGACGTCTCGGCCGTGCTCGAGGACCCGTCGCTGGGGCTGGTGTGGGGCTGAGCGGCGCGGGGTTGCTGACGTCGCCCCGCTGAACAGCGTCTTCCGAGGCGACGTCGGTACGCTGTGGCGGTGACCTCGAGCCCTGCCCCCGCACCGCGCCCGTCGCGCCGCGACGACCCGCGGATGCAGACGGTCGAGATGGCCGCGCTGCGCTTCGAGGAGATCACCGAGTCCGACACGCTGGAGTCGGGGCCCGTCCCGCGCGCGCTGGCGCCGTGGCGCGCGGCGCTGCTGGTGGCGGCCGGGGGAGCGCTCGGCGCGATGCTCCGCTTCGCGCTGACCGTGCTCGCGCCCACCGTCACCACCCCCACCCTGGTCGAGCTGCCGTGGGCCACCCTGTGGGTGAACCTGCTGGGCTGCGTCGGCCTCGGTCTGCTGAACGGGGTGCTCGAGCTCCGCGCCGCGCGCCCCTGGCTGCATCCGCTGCTGGGCACCGGCCTGTGCGGAGGGTTCACGACCTTCTCGGCGGTCGTGCTGGAGGGCTCGGCGATGATCGGGGCGGACTTCCCGGTGCTCGCCATGACGTACACGACGCTGACGATCGTGGTGTGCCTGAGCGGGATCGTGCTGGGCCTGCTCGGCGGGCGTCGTCTCGCCCGATGGCTGGCGGCACGCAGCACCCCCGAGGCGGAGGGGGCGGCATGAGCGCGCTCGGTCTGCTGGGGGCGGCGCTGCTGGTGGGCATCGGCGGCGGTTTCGGCGCCGTCGTGCGCTGGGGCGTGAGCGCTCTGGGCCTGCGCCTGGTCGCCGCACAGGGCCGGGACCACCTGGGCGAGACGGTCCGGCCCGGCACGACGATGCTCGCGAACCTGCTCGCCTGCTTCCTGCTGGGCCTCGTGGTCGCCCGTCTCGGTTCGGCCGGCGGGGCCAGGGAGTTCCTCTACCTGATGCTGGCCGTCGGGTTCTGCGGCGGCCTGTCGACGATGTCCACCGCCGCGGCGGACGTGGTCGAGCTGGTGCGGCGACGCACCTTCTCCCTCGCCCTGGCCTACCTGCTGCTGAGCGCCGGCACCGGGATGGCGGCGCTGTGGCTGGGCCTGGTGCTCGCCTCATGACCGATACCGCCATGCCTCACCCCCGGCCCGCAGTCGTCGTGGCGCTGCTCGGCGCCCTCGCGGTGCTCGCGGGACTGGCCGTGCTCGCGGCCGACGCCGCCGGCGGCGACAACCTCGTGCTCATGGACGCCGGACCCATCGCCCGCCGCGGCGCCCCCGTCGCAGCGGTGCTCGCGGACCTCGCCGGCGCGCTCACCCTCGGCGGTGCGGCGGTCGCCGGCTGGCTGCTGCGGGAACCGGCCGACCGTGCCCGGGCCCTGCTGGTCGTCGCGATCGCGGCAGGGGCGACCACCCTGCTGCGCGGCGCCGGCCTGGTGCTGTCCTACGCCGTCGCCACCGGCCAGCCCGTGGGCTCCCCGCGCTTCGGCTCGGACCTGCCGGTGTTCTTCGGCACGGACCTGGGGATCTGGCTGCTGACCGGCGTGGTCCTCGCCGCCGTGACCACGACGATCGCCGTGCTCGGCACCTCGCGGGGCATCGCCCGCACGGTCACCGCGCTCGCCTCCCTCGTGGCCTTCGCCGCAGCCATGACCGGGCACGCCGCCGGCGACGAGACCCACGAGGTGGGCACCTCGACGATGCTGATCCACCTCCTGGCCGTCGGGATCTGGCTGGGCGGCCTGGCCGTGCTGCAGCTCCTGCCCGCCCGCAGCCGCGACGACGCGCACGTGGTGCGCGGCTACTCCCACCTCGCGCTGATCTGCTGGATCGCGCTCGCGCTGAGCGGGGTGTGGGCGCTGGCCGTCCGCATGAACGGCCTCGGGGAGATCCTCACCAGCGCCTACGTCCAGCTGGGCCTGGCCAAGGCCGTGCTGCTGCTGCTCCTGGGCGGGCTGGGCGCTCTGCAGCGCCGCCAGATCGCCGTCGGCTTCGAGACCCCCGGCACCGGACAGCACGCCCGCAGCACCTACCGCCGACTGGCGATCCTCGAGCTCGCCCTGATGGGCCTCGCGGTCGCCCTCGCCGCCGCGATGAGCTCCTCACCCCCGCCGGCGGAGGCCGGCACCCCGCCCGAGGGCCCGGCCGGCGTGCTCACCGGCTACCCGCTGCCGCCCGCGCCGGAGCTGCTCACCGTGCTGGGAGCATGGCGCCCGGCCCCCTTCGGCATGGCCCTCGCCTGCGTGCTGGTGCTGCTGTGGTGGCGCCCGACCGCCCCGGCCCGCACCCGGGCGGGCACCGTCCGCCTGCTGCTGGGCGCGGCGACCCTCGTGCTGCTGACCAGCGGGCCGCTGAACGTGTACGGCAAGGTGCTGATCTCCGCGCACGTGCTCCAGCACGTGCTGCTGGTGGTGCCCGCCGGGGTGCTGCTGGGCAGCGTCCTGGTGATGCCGACGGCGCTGCGCGGTGTGATCGCGCGCCGCTGGTGGCTCGCGGTGCCCTGTGCCGCGGCCGGCCCGGCGGTGCTGATCGGGGTCTACCTCGGCCCGCTGCTGCGCCCTGCCCTCGACGGCCATGCCGCGCACCTGGCGCTGCAGGTGCTGGCGCTGGCGGCCGGCGTGCTCACCGCGCTCGCGGTGCGCGCCGTGCCGGCCACGGCCCCGCGCTGGGGACGCGCAGCGGCGACCGCCGCGCCCGTGCTGCTGGTCCTCGGCGCCGGCCTCGCCCTGCTGCGGACGGATGCCCTCGTGGCCGCCAGCTGGTTCGGCGCCACCGGCCGCACCTGGTGGGCGGACGCCCTGGCCGATCAGCACCGGGCGGGCGTGGCCGTGCTCGTCGTCGTGGGGATCACCGCCGCAGCGCTGGCGGTCACCGCTGCGGCGAGAGGCCGCTCGCGTCGTCCCGCTGCCGGGGCGGGCGTGCCACCAGAGAACTGACCGGGCGCTGCCAGGACCCGCGCTGCCGGGGCCGGTGCCGCCGGGGCCGGTGCCGCCGGCGCGCCACCAGAGAACTGACGTATATGTGAGTTGAACGGCGTATACCCGTTCAACTCACATATACGTCAGAGTTCTGGTGGCCCGGGACGTGGCTGCGGGTGCGGATGCGGGTGCTGGCGGGTAGCCGGGTGCCGGTGGCTCGGCCTCAGGCGAACAGTGCGCGCACCGAGCGCAGGCGCGCCAGCAGCGTGTCGCGGTCCACCTGCGGCACCAGCCGGTCCGCTCCGTGCGCGGAGTCCGCGACCTGGCGCGGGGTGACCTTCTGTGCGCCGAGCAGGCCCTGGACCCGGCCGCGCACGCCGGCGGGGGCGGGGGCGGGCTGTGCGGGCACCGCGGCCTCGGACCCTGCCCGGATGCGACGGAACCGCTCGAGCGCGGGGGAGGAGCCGTCCCGCGCGGCGGCCAGCATGTAGGCGGCGATGTCCGCCTGCTCGACGAGGATCGGCAGGATCCCGCCGGAGACCTGCTGCTGACCGAGGACCACCAGGTCGTCGCGGCCGCGGGCGAAGGCGCCGAGGAACAGGTCCGGTGCGCCGGAGGCGGTGCGCGGCACCAGATCCTCAGGGAAGTGGGCGGCCCGGGATTCGTAGCCGGTGGCCAGCACGATCAGGTCGGGGGCGAAGCTCAGGTGCCCGGCCTGGGAGCCGGTGCCCAGATGCGTGACGGTGCCGTCGGCATCCACGCCGGTGATGTCGCCGGCGGGCGTGATCCGGCCCTCGCGCACCCGGTCGAGCACGTCGTCGGAGATGATCACCGCGTCCTCGAGCAGGGGCGCCGCCGGAGCGGGCAGACCCGCGTCGGCGGGATGGCCGACGGTGCGGCGGATCACCGTCTCGGCGATCTTCGCGTTCAGCCCGCCGAGCACGGACGGCTCGCGGGAGGCGGCGACGTCACCCGGGACGCCGGCGATGCGGCGCGGCACCACCCAGTGGCCGGTGCGCATGGACCAGCGGACCTCGAGCGCGCGGCGGGCGGCATCGACCGAGATGTCGGCGGCGGACTGCCCCGAGCCGACCACCAGCACCCGCTGCCCCTCGAGCCCGTCGGCGCCGGCCCAGTCCTTGGCGTGGACGACCCGCACCGAGGAGGGGACATCGGCGGCCCAGGCGGGACGGTGGGGATGCTCGGAGATGCCGTGGGCGGAGACCACGGCGCGGTAGATCCCGATCTCGCCGGTGGAGAACTCCACCTCCCACACGCCCTCGTCGAAGGGCCGGGCGCTGCGCACCGCGGTGCGGGGCCGGAAGTGCTCGGTGAGACCGTGCCGGGCGGCGTAGGCGCGCAGGTACTTCGCCATCTGCGTGGGGGAGAGGTACTCCGGGAAGGAGACCGGCTGGAGCATGTCCTCGTACTGGGTGAACTCGCGCGAGGAGATCATCTCCATCGTGGGCCACACCGGGGAGTCCTCGCGCTCCGGATCCCAGATCCCGCCGACGTGCGCGGCCCGGTCCACCAGGTCGAAGGGGACCTCCAGGGCCTTCAGCGCCGCGGCGGCGGCGAGGCCGGCCGGGCCGGCACCGATGATCAGCACCTTCTCGCGGGTGGGGATCTGGTCGTGGAGATCGGGCATCGAGGGGAGCCTTCTTCCGAGTCGTGCGGTGCGCGGTGCCCGGCGCGGTCCCGGGCTCCCGGCTCAGCGGCGGGCGGTCGCTGGCCATCCTAATCGCCGTGCGCGGGCCGGGTCGCCGCTTCGCGGCACGGGTGGCCGATGCGACGTCGGCGCAGGGTGCGGGCAACCCGGCGCAGGGACGCGCCCGGGCCGATCCGTGCATCGTCCCGGGGTGGGCGGCGCTGCCGGAGCGCTCAGGGCAGGAGCTCCGCCGCCGCCTCCCGTGCCAGCAGCAGCGCGCCGGGCAGACCGGTCCGGGCGAGGGAGACGGAGCGGCCCTCGGCCCGCAGCGTCTCCGTGACCTCGTCATGGATCGGTCCGGCTCCTGTCAGCACCGATCCGGCGAGCACGACCGGCAGCTCGGCGCCGGGGTCCAGCGCGCGCGCGGTCTCGCCCACGTGCGCGATCGCGGTGTCGAGGATCTCGCGGGCCACCGGGTCCTCGGGGATGCTGCCGGGCAGCGGTGCGAAGCGGCCCAGGGCCGCGGGCGCCCCGGCCGGGAGCTGCTCGTCCAGCGCCCGGATGAGGTCCTGCCGGGGGTCCCCGGTGGTCGAGGGCGGCAGCCGCCCCTCGCGCAGGTCCAGCTCGAGCACGGCCCCGATCTCCTCGGTGAGGCGGGTGCGCGGCCCGCGCCCGTCGAGATCCGCGGCGACGGCCTCGAGGGTGCGCCGTCCCAGCCAGACGGCGGAGCCGATGTCGCCCAGCAGCCAGCCCATCCCGTCGCGTCGGGCGACCGCCTCCCGGTCGTGGAACCGCACGGCGACCGCCCCGGTGCCGGCCAGCACCAGCAGCCCGTCATCGCCCACGCCCCCGGCCAGGAAGGCGATGTGCAGATCGTCGGTCACGCGGATCCGGTCGGCGTCGATGCCGAGGCCGTGGAGGCGCTCGCCGACGGCGCGACGCACCTCCGCCGCGCGTGCCGGGCCCGCCCCCGAGACGCCCAGGGCCACGGCGGCGATCCGGCCGTGCCCGCCCAGCGCGGCGCGCCCGCGCTCGAGCACCTCGCGCGCCGTCGAGGCCACGTGGTCAAAGGCGTCCGCGCCCGAGGAGCGCAGGTTCGCGCCCGCCCCTTCGGCCTCGGCGACCACCGCGCCGTCCAGCGGGGCGAGCACCAGGCGGGAGCTGGTCCCGCCGATGTCGCCGGCGATCACCAGCGGCGGCGGGCCGTCCCCGACCGCCGATCCTGCCCGTGCTGCATCATCCATGTGGGTCCCCCTCCGGCTCGTGCCCATGGTAGGCGGGTCCCGGGCGCAGGCCTCGATACGCTGGTGCCCACTCGGCGCATCGCGGGGCCCACGGGTCCCGGAGCGAGCGCCCTCATCGCCCCCGACCCCCAGGAGCCCGACGTGAGCCACCCCCCGCGGGACGAGTCGCCCCTCGATGTCAGCCTCGTCGACCTCGCCTCTCCGACCGAGGAGCGCAATCCCGCCAGCACCGAGCTCGATGCGCTCGACGCCCGCGGCATGGTCGAGGTGATCCTCGGCGAGGACGCGACGGTCGCCGCGGCGGTCCGGTCCCGGGCCGCGGAGATCGCGGCCCTGGTCGAGGTGTGCGTGCAGGCGATCTCCTCGGGAGGAACCGTCCACTACCTGGGCGCCGGCACGTCAGGACGGCTCGGGGTGCTGGACGCGGTCGAGCTCGCCCCCACCTTCAACGCCGATCCCTCGATGGTCACCGCGCATCTGGCCGGGGGCGACGGCGCCTTCCTCACCGCGGTCGAGGGCGCGGAGGACTCGAGCGAGGCCGGGGCCGAGCTGGTGCGGGAGCAGTGCCGCCCCGGGGACGTCGTGATCGGGCTGGCCGCGAGCGGTCGCACCCCCTTCGTGGGCGGGGCGCTGGAGGCGGCGCGGGCGGCCGGGATGCCCACCGCGCTGATCTCCGCGAACCCGCAGGCCGAGCTGGCCCCGCTCGCCGATCACGCGATCCTGCTGGACGTCGGCCCCGAGGTGGTCACCGGGTCCACGCGGATGAAGGCCGGCACCGCGCAGAAGCTCACCCTGAACGCTCTGTCCACCGCGATGATGGTGCGGCTCGGCACCACCTTCGGGAACCTGATGATCGATGTGCGGCCCACCAACGCGAAACTGGTCGCGCGCACCGTGCGGATGCTCGTGCAGGCCAGCGGCGCGGACCCGGAGCACGCCGCCCAGGTGCTGCAGGAGGCCGACGGCAGCGTGCGCACCGCCCTGGTGGCGCTGCTGGCCGGGGCCGACGTGGTCGCCGCCCGCGAGGTGCTCGAGCGCTTCCCCCGCGACCCGCGGCGGCTGGGCGACCCGGCCGGGATCCGCTCGGCGGTGGGCGCGCTCGGCGCGCAGAGCTGAGGTCGACGGGCACGGCCGCCCGGCGGGGCTGGGGCCGACGGCCACGGCGGGGCTCCACAATTCGCTGGACCGCTCCATGGCCGCGGCGTAGCGTCGAGGGCATGCGCCTGTGATCCGCCCCGTCGACCGCCGTCCCTCCGCCGAGGAGCTGATCCATGCCCGCGCATCCCTCCGCCGCGCCGATCGCGGCCGCCGATCCCACCCTGCACCTGCGGGCCGACGGGATCTCCTTCTCCTTCCCGGACCGCCGGGTGCTCACCGACATCTCCCTGGTGGTCCCCGCAGGCCGCCCCACCGGTCTGCTCGGCGAGAACGGCAGCGGGAAATCGACCCTGCTGCGGATCCTCGCCGGGGAGCTGCCCGCGGACAGCGGCACGCACGAGGTGCCCGGGCCCGTCGGCGTGCTCCACCAGGAGCTGCCCTTCGGCCCCGCCGCCACGCTCACCGACGTGGTGGCCGACGCCCTCGAGCGCTCCCGCCGCCTCGAGCGGGAGCTGATCGCCGCCGGTGAGGAGCTCGCCTCCGAGGCCGAGGAGCCCGGTGCCCGCGCCGCGCAGCGCTACGACGCCCTGCTTGCCGAGGCGACCCTCGCCGACATCTGGAACGCGGACCGCCGCGCCGAGGAGGTCCTGGCGGGGCTGGGACTGGACGCGCTCGACCCCTCCACGGCCCTGGGCCGGATCAGCGGCGGCCAGCGCGAGCGCCTGGCCCTCGCGCACCTGCTCATCGCCCGGCCCACCAGCTGGCTGCTGGACGAGCCCACCAACCACCTCGACGACGCCGGCGCCGCCTTCCTCACCTCCGCCGTCGCCGCGCACCCGGGCCCCGTGCTGATCGCCAGCCATGACCGGGCCTTCCTCGACGAGGCGACCGGCGCCCAGCTCGACCTCGATCCCGCGGAGTCGCCCGCCCGGGCCGAGCCCGGAGGGCTCACCGCGTACACCGGCGGCTTCAGCGACTACCTGATGGCCCGCTTCGAGGCACGCGACCGATGGGAGCACCGCTACCGGACCGAGCAGGCGGAGCTGAACGCCCTGCGGCAGGCGGTGAAGGACTCCGCCGTCGTCGGCCACGAGGGTGCGGGACCGCGCACCGAGGCGCGCGCCTCGAAGAAGTTCTACGCCGACCGCAACGCCGCCGTGGTCTCCCGCCGGCTGCGCGAGTCCCGGGCCCGCCTGGCGCAGCTCGAGGAGCACCAGGTGCGCCGGCCGCCCGCGGAGCTGCACCTCACGCACCTGCCCGCCGCCTCCCGCACCGCGCCCGGGGCGGTCCAGCTCGCCGTCAGCGCAGCGACGGTGACCGGACGGCTCGCACCGACCTCCTTCAGCCTCTCGGCAGGGGAGCACCTGCTGATCACCGGAGCGAACGGCAGCGGGAAGTCCACCCTGCTCGACGTGATCGCCGGCCGGCTCACCCCCGACTCGGGCACCGTGGACCGGCCGCGGAGCCTGCGGATCGGGTATCTCGGCCAGGACGACGTCGCCGTCCCGGGCCGCACCGTCCGCGAGCACCTGCGGGCGGCGACGGGCCAGGCGCGGGCCGACGACGACGCCGTCCCGGAGCTGTTCGGCCTCGTCCACCCCCGTGATCTCGACCGGCCCCTCGAGCGGCTCTCGCGCGGGCAGCTGCGACGCGTGATGCTCGCCACGGTGCTGCTGGACCCGCCCGAGCTGCTGGTGCTGGACGAGCCCACCAACCATCTCGCCCTGCTCACCGCGACCCGGCTCGAGGCCGCGCTCGAGGACTGGCAGGGCACGGTGCTGATCGCCTCCCACGACCGCTGGCTGCGCAGCCGCTGGCGGGGCCGGGTGCTCGAGCTGTCCGCGAGGGGCTCCGGCGCCTGAGCGCCCGCGCGGCGAGTTCATCCGCGTTCACGTTGCTCGGCGCCCCGCCGCCGGGCAGGTCACGCTGGTCCCCTCACCGTCCCCAGGAGGAGCACCGTCATGACCGAGCAGCCCCAGAAGTTCGAGACCCTGACCATCCATGCCGGCCAGAGCCCGGACACCGACACGGGCTCGCGGGCACTGCCGATCCACCAGACCACCAGCTTCGTGTTCCCCACGGCGGACTCCGCCGCGGACCGCTTCGCGCTCGCCGAGGCCGCGCCGATCTACACCCGCATCACCAACCCCACCCAGGCCGTGGTCGAGGACCGCATCGCCGCGCTCGAGGGCGGCGCCGCCGGGCTGCTGCTCGCCTCCGGCCAGAGCGCGATCACGCTGTCGATCCTCAACCTCGCCGGCGCCGGGGACTCCGTGGCCGTCTCCCCGAGCCTGTACGGCGGGTCCTTCAACCTGTTCAAGCACACGCTGAGCCGGCTGGGCATCACCGCGCAGTGGGTCGCCGATCCCACCGATCCGGAGTCCTGGCGCGCCGCGGCCGACGACACCACCCGCGCCTTCTTCGTCGAGTCGGTCCCGAACCCCAAGCAGGACATCCCCGACCTCCGGGCGATCGCCGACATCGCCCACGAGGTCGGTGTGCCGCTGATCGTGGACAACACCGTCGCGACCCCGTTCCTGCTGCGCCCCCTCGAGCACGGCGCGGACATCGTGGTCCACTCGGCGACGAAGTTCCTCGGCGGCCACGGCACCTCGATCGCGGGCGTGCTCGTGGACGGCGACAGCTTCGACTTCTCCGCCCACGCCGAGAAGTACCCGCAGTTCAACGAGCCCGACGAGTCGTACAACGGCCTCGTCTTCGCGGGCCTGCCCGCCCCCTTCGCGACCCGCGCCCGCACCAACCTGCTGCGCGACCTGGGCCCAGCGGTCTCCCCGTTCAACGCCTTCCTCATCGGGCAGGGGCTGGAGACGCTGCCGCTGCGCATGGAGCGCCACCTGGAGAACACCCACGAGGTCGCCGCCTTCCTCGAGGGCGATGACCGAGTGGGCCCGGTGACCTGGGCGTCCCTGGACTCCTCGCCGTACAAGGCGACCGCGGACCGCTACCTCCCCAAGGGAGCGGGCAGCGTGCTCGGCTTCGTCCTGCCCGGCGGTCTCGAGGCCGGCAAGCGGTTCGTGGACGCGCTCACCCTCCACTCCCACGTGGCGAACATCGGCGACGTGCGCTCGCTGGTGATCCACCCCGCCTCCACCACCCACTCGCAGCTGAGTGAGGAGGAGCAGCGCGCCGCCGGCATCGAGCCCGGCTTCGTGCGGCTCTCCGTCGGTCTCGAGCACATCGACGACATCCTCGCGGACATCGAGCGGGGCCTGGCCGCGGCCTCCGCCTGAGCCGGCCGGCCGACGGGCACCGCCGACGGACGGACAGCGCCGGCGCACCGGGGTGATCCCTCGCAGCGCACCGGCGACGCCGGACGGACCAGCGGACGTGCAGGGGAGAGCGGATATCGTGGCGGCCATGACCTCCGATCCGCTCGCCCCTGCCGTCTCCCCGCTGGATGAGTGGCCCCCGCGCTGGGCCCCGGACGCGGTGATCTTCGACTGCGACGGCCTGCTCGTGGACACCGAGGGCCAGTGGGTCGCCCTGCAGGACGAGTACCTCGCCCGCCACGGCACCGCCCTGGACCCGGCGACGCGGCGCAGCATCACCGGCCGCGCGGCGGACCTGGTGGTGCTCACGCTCGCCGAGGCCGTCGGCAAGGACCCCCACCAGGTCGGTGCCGAGCTGCTGGCCGAGCACCGCGCACACATCGGCGAGAACCTCACCCCGCTGCCCGGCGCACTGGAGACCCTCCGGGCGATCGTCGCGGTGCGACCTGTCGCGATCGCCTCGAACTCCCCGCGGGACATGCTGGACACCAAGCTCGACGCCCTCGGCCTCTCCGAGCTCGTCGATGCCTCGATCGCCATCGAGGACGTCGGCGCGCCCAAACCCGCCCCGGACATGTACCTCACCGCGGCGCGGTCGCTGGGCGCCGACCCCGCCGCCTGCCTCGGCTTCGAGGACTCCGAGACCGGGGCCGACGCGGCCCGGGCGGCCGGGCTGCAGCTGATCGCCGTGCCGTCGATCCCCGGGCAGGACCCGCAGGCGCCGCGCCGCCTGACCACCCTCGCCGATCCCGTGCTCGCCGCGTGGATCGCCGGCTGGGAGCCGCGCCGATGAGCGGCCGGGACCAGGCGGCGCAGACCCGTGCCGCGATCCCCGCGCGCTTCGCCGAGGCCTTCGGCGACTGGACCCCGCAGGCGGTCGTCTTCGACTGCGACGGCCTGCTGCTGGACACCGAGTCCGTCTGGCAGACCGCCGAGGACCGGGTGGTCGCGGCGCACGGGGCCGTGCTCCGCGAGGGCGACGGTGCGCTGCTGCACGGGTCGACCATCGAGGTCGCCGCCGAGCTGATCGCGCTGCGCAGCGGCCACGACGAGCAGGTGGTGCGCGCCGACCTGCACCGCGAGTTCGATCGCGAGCTCGCCGGCGGCATCCGCACCCTGCCCGGTGCGGCCGAGATCCTGCAGCTGGCCGGCGCGAAGGTGCCGCTGGGCTGCGCCTCGAACTCCTGGCTGGACTCGCTGGAGGACAAGCTGCGCCTCGGCGGGCTCCGGGAGCACTTCACGGTGCTGGAGGCCTCCGACACGGTCGAGCGCCCCAAGCCCGCCCCCGACATGTACGCCGCGGCCGCCCGCGCCCTCGGCGCCGAGCCCTCGCAGGCGCTCGCCTTCGAGGACTCGGGGACCGGTGCGCGCGCCGCCCGGGACGCCGGACTGCGGCTGATCGCCGTGCCCGCCGGCGGGCACCCGGCCCCTCCGGCGGACCTCGCGCTCACCGACCTCACCGATCCCGACCTCCGGGCATGGATCGCGAGCTGGTGACCACGGGTCGGGTGCCTCACATGATGTCCACCGGTGGCGAGAAGTTGGCCCCGCGGCGTCGATCCGGTGTTCACTGGACCCCATGAGCACATCGCCGGACCCGTCCACCCCCCTGTCAGGCCGCGCCCACGGCTCCGCCCTGCGCGGCCGCGGCTGGCTGAACACCGGGGGCGCCGAGCTCGACCTCGAGTCCCTGCGCGGGAAGATCGTGCTGCTGGACTTCTGGACCTTCTGCTGCGTGAACTGCCTGCACGTGCTCGACGAGCTGCGGCCCCTGGAGGAGAAGTGGGCCGACGAGCTGGTCGTCATCGGCGTCCACTCCCCGAAGTTCGAGTTCGAGAAGGACCCCGACGCCCTGGCCGCCAACATCGAGCGGTATGAGGTCACGCACCCGGTGATCGACGACCCGGACCTGCAGACCTGGAGCGAGTACGGCGCCCGCGCCTGGCCCACCCTGATGGTGCTGGACACCCACGGCCGCATCGCCGGCAACCTCTCCGGCGAGGGGCATGCCGGCCATCTCGACCAGCTGGTCGCGCAGCTCGTCGCCGAGGGGGAGGCCGACGGCTCGCTGCGGCGCGGCCCGGCACCCACCGTTCTCGCCGAGCGCACCCCGCAGACCCTCCGGTACCCCTCGAAGCTCGCCCTGATGCCGGACGGCCGACTGGCCGTCTCCGACGCCGGCCAGCACCGGCTGGTCATCTTCCAGAACGACGGCGCGACCGTCGACGCGGTCATCGGCACGGGCCTGCGCGGCCACGCCGACGGCGACGAGGAGACGGCGCGGTTCGCCGAGCCCAACGGCGTGCTCGCGCTGCCGCCCGAGGTGGCCGACGAGGTCGGCTACGACCTGCTCGTCGCCGACACCGCGAACCACCGCCTGCGCGGGGTGAAGGTGGGAGCGGACCGGCTGCTGCGCTCCCGCACCGCGACGGAGGTCACCACCGTCGCGGGCTCGGGCGCGCAGTGGATGCAGGGCGATGAGCTGCCGCGCGGCGAGGGCGACGCCCGCACCTTCGCGCTGTCCACGCCGTGGGACCTGACCTGGTCGCACGCCCTGGACCGGGTCGTGATCGCGATGGCCGGCATCCACCAGCTGTGGACCTTCGACCCGGTCTCCGGGGCGATCATGGTGCTCGCGGGCACCACCCAGGAGGGCCTGGTCGACGGACCGGCCGTCACCTCTTGGTGGGCCCAGCCCTCGGGGCTGGACGAGCTGCCGGACGGCCGCATCGTGGTCGCCGACTCCGAGACCTCGGCGGTGCGCGTGCTGGATCCGCGGACGATGCAGGTGAGCACCCTGGTGGGTCAGGGCCTGTTCGACTTCGGGCACGTGGACGGCCCCGCCGCATCCGCCCGGCTCCAGCACCCGCTCGCCGTCACCGCGCTGCCCGACGGGCGCATCGCCGTCAGCGACACCTACAACGGGGCGATCCGCCTGATCGAGGAGGCGCCGACCGACGGGGCGGGAGCCGCCACCGGCGGCATCACCGCGCTCAGCGGCGTGGTGGCGGTCGCGGATCTGTCGGGCGCCACCGGCGAGGAGGATGTGGCTCCCGGCGAGGCGCACGTGGTCACCGTCGCCACCGACCTCAAGGAGCCCTCGGACGCGATCCTCGGCCCCCCGGTCGACGGCATCGGCCAGCTCATCGTCGTCGAGTCCGGCATGCACCGCATCACCTGGGTCCCGGTCGCCAAGGCCGCCGAGCGCATGATCGACGAGGGCGCCCAGCGCTCCGAGCGCCCGGTCACCGAGGTGGGCCCGGGACCGCTCACCGTGCGGGTGCTGTTCACCCCGCCGACCGGTCACAAGCTCGACGACTCGCTGGGGCCGTCCACCCAGGTGACGGTCTCGACCACGCCCAGCTCGATGCTGAGCTCCGGGGGAGGGGTGGACACCGCCCTGGAGCGCACCCTCGAGCTCGATCCCGCCTACACCGAGGGCGTGCTGCACGTCAGCGCCCGCGCCGCCTCCTGCGACGCGGACCCGACGATCGAGTTCCCGGCCTGCCACATGCATCAGCAGGACTGGGGAGTGCCGATCCGGGTCGTCGAGGGCGCCCCCACCCATCTCGATCTCTCCCTGCTCGCCTGAGTCGGTGACCGCGGCGGTCATGCTGCTCGGTTATCCTCGGCCGCCGGAGCCCCGCTCCGGTGTGTCCTCCCGCTCGGCCTGCCGAGTCCCCTCGTCGGAAGCTCTCACGTGGATCTGATCACGCAATTCCCCTTGGGCGACGACCTCGCCTGGACCCTTCTCACGCTCGGAGTCCTCGCCGTCGCGGCGCTGGTCGCCGGCGCCGTCGTCCCCACCCGGATGCGGCGCGACGAGGACAGCGACGAGCTCGACGAGGACCTGGGGCGTCGGCTCGGCGGGCAGCTGCTCTCCGCGGGGTCGCTCATGCTGTGGGTGGGGCTGCCGCTGGCGGTGCTGGTGTATCTCGCACCGGGCACCACCGACGACCGGCTGCTGAGGTCCGGGCTGCTGCTGGCCGGGATCGCGCTGGGCCCGCTCGCCGCCTGGCGCGGGATCGCGGTGCAGCTGGCGGCCCTGGGCCTCGACGCCGAGCGGCGCCCGGCGATGATCGCGCGTCTGGGGGCGCTGACCGTCACCGGTGCGCTCGGCCTCGCTGTGCTGCCCGTCGTCCTCGTGGTGTGGTTCCTGCAGGCCGCGGCCGGTCCGGCGCTGATCGCCCTCGCCGCGGGCGCGGCGATCTCGGCTCTCGCGATCCGGATCTGCGCCGCCCCGGTGGAGGCCGCGGCCTCCTCCTCGGCCCTCCTGGTGGGTGCCGACGAGCACGAGCTGGACGCCGAGGATGCCGCGAACCTGGGCGGCCCCCACCTGCGCAGCACCCGCATGGCGGCCCGCGGCGGCGCGCTGAGCGCGGACGTGGTCGCCGTGGCCACCGCCCTCGCCGGTGCCGGCGTGATCCTGGGCGTGCCCGTCCTGGCCGCGGAGGGGATCATCGTGGTGCTCCTCTGCCTGGGCACCGCGATGCTCGCCGCGGCCGCGGCGGCGGTCGTGCCGCATCTGGGCAACCCCGGCCACGAGCGCGGCGCGCTGCGCCTGGGCGGGCTGATCCCCTCAGTTCTGGGCGCGGCTGGTGCCATCGCCGCCGCCGCACTGTGGATCCCGTCCCTCTACAAGGACCTGCGCTTCGAGGACGTCGGCCTGGAGAACTTCACGGATCCCGCGATCACCGGCGGCACGCCGACGCCGCGCGAGCAGCTCGAGCCGCAGATCGACCAGGCGCTGACCGACATGGGCCAGTGGGTCTCCGCGACCGACGAGTCCCAGTACGCCAGCGCCTTCCTGGACCTGATGGGCCTGTACTCGATCACGCCGAACGTCGTGGTCGCCGTCTCCCTGGGCCTGGGCGTCCTGTCCGCGCTGGCCGCGGTGACGCTGCTGGGCGGCACCGGGCACCGGCTCGGCGGCACCGTGCTGCGCACCGCCCGTACCAGCCGCACCGGAGGCGCGCTGGGCATCACCGCGGGGCTGGGATCCACCGCCCTGACCGCCGCGGGGGCGCTTGCGCTGATGGTACTGATCGCCACCGTGATCTCGGTGCTCTCGGCAGGGGTGCCGGGGCTGGCCCTCGCCCTCCTCGTCCATGCCGGGCTCGGTGCCCTGATCGTGGTGGCCGCGCATGCCGGCTCGCTGCTGGCGAGCACCCTCGCCGACCGGCCCGAGACCGAGCCCGCGCTGCGCACCGCCGTGGCCGGTGCCGGCACCGGCCCGCGCGCCGCGCTGCTGCTGGCCGGGGTGCTCGCGGCACTGGGCGCGCTGGGGCCCGTGGTCAGCGCCCTCGGCGCCGCGCCCCGGGCGGGCACCGTCTGGGAGGACCGCGCCCTGCACGCCCTCACCCCGAACTCCCTCACCCTGCTCGGCGGCGTGGGCCTCGGCGTGATCACCGTGCTGCTGGTGACCTCGTCGCTCCTCGACGGCGCGCGCCGGCTGGGCGCGAACGCGGTGGTGGAGACCCGCGCCTCCATGCTCGAGGGGCGGGCCCGCGCCGAACTGGCGGATCTGGTCGAGATGGTGCGCCGCGCCGCCGTCCCGCCGGTGGTCGTGGCCGTGCTGATGCCGATCGTGGCCGGATTCGGGATCGGGCCGGGCGCCCTGCCCGGACTCGTGGTGGGCGTGGTGCTCACCGCTGCGGGCCTGGGCCTGTGGACCCTCGGTGCGGGCTCGACCCTGGAGAACGCAGCCGCCGTGATCGGCTCCGGCCGCTACGGCGGGCGCGGCTCCTGGGGCCACTCCGGCGCGCTCGGCGGCACCGTGCTGACCGGTGTGCTGCGCTCGACGATCGGCGCCGTGGCGCTGCCGCTGCTGCTCAGCACGAGCCTGCTGACGGCGCTGGCCGTCAGCGCCGTGGTGGGGATGAGCACCGACGGCACCGACCACTTCCTGCGCTGGGGCATCGCCGTGGTCGCCCTGATCATCATGCTGGCCTGCTGGGTGATCGCCTCGACCGCCCCCGAGGTCGACCTCGAGGACGGGGAGGGCGAGATCTCCAAGCCGCTGTTCAGCCGCGTGGCGGAGGAACCGGCCGACGAGCTCGAGGCGATGGACTGGGAGTCCGATGAGGAGGAGCAGGCCGCCGCCTCGACGAGGCCCGGGAAGGGCTCCTCGACACGGAGGAAGCGCGGGCGGCGCCGGGCCGAGGAGGACTGACCGGCACCTCGGGCCTCAGCCGGGCCCGGTCGGCCGCGCCCGCCTCAGCCGGTAGGCCCGGCCTCAGCCGGCTACCCCGGCCTCAGTCGGCCGCGCCGAGCCCGCGCAGCACGAAGGCCTCCAGCGCGGGGCGGGAATACCGCTTGGCGGAGGAGCCCACCAGCAGACCGTTGATGATCCGCACCGTCGCGTCCACGTCCAGGTCCGCAGCGAAGTCGCCGCTGGCGACGCCGTCGGCGACGATGCCGCGCAGCACGTCCTCGATCAGCACCACGTGCTCACGCATGCGGGCGGCCGTCTCGGGGGAGAGGGTCGCGCCGCCCGAGGTCTGCGGGACGTGGAAGGAGACGTTGAGGTCGAGCTGGGTGTGCACGTACGCGATCGCGGCGTCGCGCGGGGTCGCGGAGTCGCTGACCCCGGCCCGCAGCTGGGCGATGTAGTCCGTGGTCTCGTGGATCGCGTACTCGACCAGCAGGCTCTCGCGGTCGGGGAAGTGGTTGTACATGGCGGTGCGACCCACGCCGGCCGCCGCGGCGATGCGCGAGAACGTCACCGACTCGAACTCCTGGGTCTCGAGCAGGTCGGCGAGAGCGGCGAAGATCTTCTCCCGAGTGCGTTCGCGATGCTCCTCGAGGGATCCTCCGATGATCTTGGGCATGCCGCATTGTCACACTTCCGCGCGAATCGACATAACCCTGGGCCGGTGTCACGGGTCCGCGCGCCGGGATCCGCGCACCGGACAGTCGGCCGAACTCGCCCGGGGACATCGGTGGCCCCTAGCCCGGAACGCAGGATGCCGGCCCCGTGGGGCCGGCATCCGAGAGAGCGGGTGACG
>CAZHSL010000012.1:0-20675 GCA_964535185.1 uncultured Corynebacterium sp. | reverse complement strand
CAGCCCTACTATCGCTGGCGGAACCAGCAGGTCACCGAGTCCGAGTTGCTGGAGGCCTACCGAGCCAACGCCCTGTTGGACGCCCATCTCGATGACCCCGAGTTCGGCTATCGGTTCCTGGTCGGCGAAGCCGCGGAGACCGGTGAGGAGATGTGTGAGCGGACGGCGTGGCGGATCTGCCGGGACAACCAGTGGTGGTCGGTGTACGGGAAGAAGCGCGGCAAGATCGGGAAACGGCCCGGCCCGCTGGACCATGACGACCTCGTCACGCGGGCCGCCACCGCCGATGACGTCAACGAGCTGTGGCTCACCGATATCACCGAGCACTGGACCGACGAGGGCGAACTTTACCTCTGCGCCATCGACGACGTCTTTTCCGGACGGATCGTCGGCTACTCCGCACTGGAGATCTGCCTTGGCACCGGCGAGCTGCACCCGCAGGTCGAATACTGTCTTGACCGAGGTCAGCAGGTCCGTGATCGAGGGGTCGGTGGAGGCAGTGAGATCGATCGTCACCTGCTGACGGGTGCATGCTTCCATCTGCTCCGCGGCAACGCGGAGGGTCGTGGCCGTCTCGTAGCTGATCCCGTCGGTGCCCGCGAGGTGTGCAGGATGACGACGCAGCAGGTCGGCCGCCGAGGTGACCCGCTCCCGTTCGAGGGCGCTGGTGGGAAAGCGCCGGAGGGAGACCTGCGAGCGGAACTGCTCCATGTCGGTCTGAGCCAGCAGCTCCTGGGCCCGTCGACCGATGGATGCACGAGTCGCGTGGTGGACGTTCTCGAGCGCCTGCTGCAGAGCATCGCCGAGCACGACCGTGCCCCGCATGGCGTCGCGTGCAGCGATCAGTTGACGGGTGCGGAGCAGCTGTGCATGGGAGGAGCGTGCGCGACGTGCGTCCCGTCGAGGATCGCCCGGAATGTGGGAGCGTGCCCTTCCCAGAGCGGCAGCAGATGCCCAGTGACCACTTCGGCGGACTCCGACGGCTCGGAGACGTGCTGTCCAGGCGTCCCCGGGGCGGGCAGCGTAATCTCGCGGGGGCGGGAGCCGAGTGCCTCACGTGCGGTGGCGGCCTGCTCTCGGCAGGTATGGCGCGCGGAGAGCAGGTACGTGGCGTGGTCGAGCAGCTGCTGAGCCTGCTGGTGGTGATCCTGGCGCGTTGCCCGGTCCAGCTCAGTCATCGTGCCCCTTCGTGTCGCGCGTCCCATCTCAGATCAGGTCCTGATCTTGGAGTCGATCGTTCTACGAGCTGGAGGAAGCGAGAGCGAACAGGACGGAACTGATTGGAGGGAGACCGGGGGTTCTGCCCCGGTGGGAGCGGCGGGGCGCGGAGCCCGGGGCGCTGAGGTGGTTCCGTGCCCACCGAGCTGCTGCTCACGGAGCAGATGGACTCCCTGTGGCTCCCTCACCCGGGTTGTACGGGGGATTCAGCCTCTCGGCCTACCGCGATCGACTCCATCTGGAGAGCTGGAGCCGCGTGGTGGGCGGATCGGGCCGCGCACACGTGATCACCGAGAGCGGGTGCGTGCTGGTCGAGCAGGGCTTCACCTGACCCGTGGGACCACCCGACTCGGCCCGGACGCGCTCGCCCGGGCGGTGCACGCGCGGGGGCGAGGCGCGATGGTCACGGCGCGACCCTCACTCCTGTGGCGCGTTGATCCAGGCGACCTGGATGTCCCCGCTGCGCACCACGGTCCACTCACTGCAGGCGAGCCCTTCCGTCGGCAGCGGATCAGGCAGCCAGTCGGCCTCGATCTCGGGGCGGGAGGTAACGGTGGTCGGCGAGCAGTGCTCCGAGCTGAAGGCACTCGGACTGGTCCATCGCATCACGCTCGCGCGACCGTCGAGCTGCGCGATGAGCCGCACGTCCGTGGCGTCATGGGGCAGGAAGCCCTGGAAGCGGAACGACTCGTGCGAGGCCTCGGCCTCGGCCGCGGTCTCGAAGGAGAACTCGCGCTGCCCCACCTGGAAGGCGTCCTGGAGGATGGTGCACGCCGACAGGGCCAGGACGCCGGCCGCCGCACTTGCCACGAGGAGGGCTCCGCGGCGCGGCGCCTTGCTCCGCCTGCGTCGACGCGCGGAGGCGGACGGTTCGACATGACTCATGGCGGGCTCCTCTCGGCGGCGGGGGAATGACCGGGACGGAGGCCGGATCATCGTGCGGCCAGGCCCAGAGCAGGGGGCACGCGACCGGCGCTCCACATCGGCGCTGCGGCTGCCACCAGCGCAGCGGCGGTCACTGCCAGGACCACAGCGCCCAGCGACAGTAACGGCGGCGCGCCGGTCGACATGCCCAGCAGATGCAGGGCGAGCACGCCGTACGCGCTTCCGATCGCCGTCCCGGCGACCGCGCTCACCAGAGCCGCCAGTACGGCTTCGGCGGCGATCGAGCGACGTGCTCCCGCCCGGCTGACCCCCAATGCACGCAGCAGGGCGATCTCGCTGCGCCGCTCGGTGACGGACAGCGCGAGCGTCACCATCACCCCGATCAGTGCGACCAGGATGGTCACACCGATCATCGCGGCGCCGACGACCTGGCCGATCAGGATCATCTGCTCGATTCCGACCAGGACGTCCGAAGCCCAGAAGACGGTGGTGCCCGGGTCGGTGCTCTGCAGCACCGCCGTGCGCAGATCCTCGGTGCTCACACCGGGCGCCGGGTCGATGAGGATGTCCAGCCCCTCGAGACGCGCCTCGACATCCGGGTGCTGCGCCAGGCGCGACGCCGTGGCCTCCGGATCGGCGACCATGCTGGTGGGGATGATCGCAGGGGACGGGAAGTTCTCGGCCACACTGGCACGCGCCTCCGTGCTCGCCCCGGAGACCCCGACGGCCAGCGCTGCGGTGAGGCCCACGCCCAGGGTGAGCACCGTGGTCATGGCAGCGGTACGGCGGGACGCACGGCGAATGTTGGCCACGGCGAGCCTCGCCGAGAGCGAGCGGGCCGCCACAGGCCGCAGGAGCGAGGCGGATCCCGAGACCAGCAACGGCCCGAGCGCCGCGAGCGCCCCGAAGACCAACAGTCCGCTGCAGGCCGCGATGACGAGCGCGAGGAACTCATCGGCGCCCGAAACGGCCGTGGCCCCCACGGCGGTGAGAGCAGCGGTCAGCCCGAGCACGAGCGCGATACCGGCTCGGTCCCGCCGCCGGACCGGACGCGCCTCGACGGATCGGGAAGCACCGAGAGCCTCGACGGGAGAGGCCCGCCCGGCCGAGCGCGCCGCCGGGATCGCCGCGAGGACCGCACAGAGCACGGAGAGGGCCACGCAGGCGGCGAGCCCGACGGGGCTGACGAGTAACGGCTCGTTCACCAGGCCGAATGAGCGCGCGGCCTCGACCATCACCGCCGCGATCCCCACACCGATCAGGACTCCCGCCGCACCTCCTACGAGGCCGATGCCTGCCGCTTCGCACAGCACCAGCCGTCGCACCTGCCTGCGACCGGCGCCGATGACGCGCAGCAGGGCGAGCTCCGAAGCACGTCGCACCAGCACGATCCGGAAGGCCGATCCCACGATCACCGCCGCCGAGATCATGGAGAGCAGGACGAACAGTGCCAGAGCCCCGAACACACCGGTCGCGGTGTCGGTCACCGAGCTCGCCTCCTGAGCGCGCCGCACCTCACCGCTCTGGACCGAGCTGCCCTCGGCAACCGCTCGCAGCTCGTCCAGGTCCGGGTCACCCGTGACGAAGATCTGCACGGGCGCCATCGCCGAGCCGAGCTCAGCCGCGTCCTCTTCATGGATCAAGGCGGCATCCCGCCCGAACTCGCGCATCGGGCCGATCGCGGCGACCTCGAACTCGTGACCGTCCACGAGGACGCGGTCACCGACCGCGGCGCCCGTCCGTTCGGCGGTGCCGGTACCGAGCACCAGCTCACCGACCTCCAGCGATCGTCCACCGGTCAGGTCGGGCACGCGGCTGAGCGGCCCGGAGCCCGGATCGCTGCTCAGCTTCCACGACGAGGTGGTCCCACCGACCTCCACCTCGACGTCCCCCAGATGCTCGACGACGACGTCCACTGTGCCGGGCACCGAACCCAGGTGGGTGGAGAGGGTGGCCGCGCCCGCCGAGTCCACCGTCACCGGAGGAACCACGACTGCGTCGGCGGCCTCCGGGGTGGACATCCCGAACGAGACCAGGGCGCTGCGCGCGTTCAGAGCGATCAGCAGTGCGGAGGCGGCGAACGCCGCCGCCGCGATGACGGCGATCCCGACCAGCAGCGCCTGGCCCGGTCGGCGTACGAGGCTGAGCACGGCGGTGCGGACCAGCATCAGGACTCGCCCCCCGAGCTCTCCGTCAGCTCCCCGAGGTGATCGAGCAGCGACTGCTGAGGCGGCGTGGGGACGATGCTGACCGCCCTGCCGTCGCGGAGCACGACGACCTCATCGGTCATCGACGCCGCAGCCGGGTCATGGGTCACCATCACGACGGTCTGGCTGTACTCGTCGACACAGGCTCGCAGCGTCTCCAGCAGCGTGCGGCCGGAGACGCTGTCGAGCGCGCCGGTGGGCTCGTCGGCGACGACCAGCTCGGGCCGGCCGAGCAGCGCGCGTGCTACTGCCACCCGCTGACGCTGGCCGCCCGAGAGCTGCGCGGGCAGGTGCCGCAGGCGATCGGTGATCCCGAGACGCTCGAGCAGTTCGGCCCGCCACACCCGGTCCGGGCGCCGCCCTCTCAGGAAGGCTCCCAGATCGATGTTCTCCTCCGCTGTGAGGTGCGGCAGCAGATTGCCGTCCTGGAAGACGAAGCCGATGCGGTCACGACGGATAGCGGTGAGTGCGCTGTCGCTGAGGCCGGCCAGATCGGTCTCGCCCAGCAGGACCTGCCCCGACGTGGGCTGGTCGAGGCCGGCTAGGCAGTGCAGGAAGGTGGACTTGCCCGAGCCGGAGGCGCCCATGACGGCGGTGAACCGCTGCGGATGCAGTGCGAGGCTGAGCCCGTCGAGGGCGCGCACGCGGCCAGCTCCGGTTCCGTAGTCACGCACCAGTTCGATCACCTGGGCGGCCGGAGGAGGGCCGGAAGCACCGGTCGGAGGTCGGGGATCATTGCGCACAGCACTCATGGAGCAAGCCTGTCCGGACCCCAGACCGTCCCGCGTCGACCGCAGGAACGGTTCGGCGCCCGAGGCCCTCGTCCCTTCGGACGATGCTGCGGTGCTATCGCGTTCGACGGGGTCACCGGCGCGATGACCGCGCCACCCGCCCTTATGATGAACTCATGGCGGATCAGGTGGCGCGCCGGCGGCGACCCTTCCTCCTGCCTGCAGTTCTGGGTCGGGCGGCAGCTCGAGGCGGCGAACTGCTGGTGCTGGCGCTGCTGCTGGTCGTCGATTTCGAGCTGGGTGCCCGCCTGATGGATCCCTCGCCCGATGGCCGGGAGATCGCCGGTGCTCTGGGGACGGCTCTGGTCGCGGGGCTCCTCGCCCTCCTCGCTCTCGTTCGCCGATGGATGCCGGGCCGGTCAGCGGTGGCGGCCGGGTTGACGCTGTCACTGGTGGCGTCCTTGGCGGCGGCTGCGGGGGCGGGTCTGTCCCTGTCGCTGACGGAGACCGCAGCTCTGCTCGTGCTCACGGCGGCTGCGGTGGGCCGGGACCCTTCAACCCCCGGCATCCTGGTGACCGGTGCAGCCGCGCTCACGGTGGGCCTGCTCGCCGTGCTGCTGCGGATCGGCTCCGCCCCCACCGTCGTGTCGCTCGCGCTGCTGGTGTGGGCCGGCGCGATCGCCGTCGGGCTCGCCGGGCGGCAGCTGCGCCGGCGGCGGGAACGAGCGGAGGAGGACCATCGGCGTGCCGAGCGCCTGGAGCTCGCCCGAGAGCTGCATGACGTCGTCGCCCACCAGGTCGGTGGGATCGTGGTGCAGGCCCAGGCGGCCACCGCCGTCCCTGCGCTGGACCCCGGACGGGCCGCGGAGGTATTCACTGCCATTGAATCCGCCGGCCTCGAGGCGCTCGAGGGAATGCGCAGGATGGTCGGCGCGATCCGCGAGGAATCCGCGGAGGACGCATCTCCGACCGTCCCCTACGGGCTCGGCGACATCCCCGGCCTGGTCGAGGCCGTCGACCTCGAGGGGGTGAGCACGGTGCTCGAGCTCGAGGACGCGACGATGCCGCTGCCTCCCGGGGTGGGGGAGACCGCGTACCGCGTGGTCCGTGAAGCCCTCACCAATGTGCGCCGCCACGCCCCCGAAGGTCGAGCTCGCGTGCGAGTGCGCGTGCGTGATACCCGGTTGGAGCTCGAGATCGACAACGACGGGGTGCCTCCCCGCCCGCGCCGCGCGGGGCCAGGCGGGTACGGGCTCACCGGGATGTCGGAACGGGTGGACGCTCTCGGCGGCACGATGCGGGCCGGGGCCCGCGAGCCCGACGGCTGGACCGTGCACGTGGTGCTGCCGCTGGAGCGGAACCGATGATCGGCGTGCTGCTGGCCGACGACCACGAGATGGTGCGAGCCGGGTTCCGCATGGTGCTCGAGGCCGAGGGGGGCATCTCGGTGGTAGGAGTCGCTGCGACCGGGCGGGAGGCCGTGGAGACGGCAGCACGGCTGCGCCCGGATGTGGTGCTGATGGACATCCGTATGCCGGGGATGGATGGACTGGAGGCCACGCGCCGGATCATGGAGGAGCCCCAGCCGCCGCGGGTGGTCGTCGTGACCACCTTCGACACCGACGAGCACCTGCGCTCGGCGCTGCGGGCCGGAGCCTCCGGCTTCCTGCTCAAGGATGCAGGGCCCCGGCTGCTGGTCGAAGCGGTCCGGGCCGCTGCCAACGGCGACGCCCTGGTGTCTCCGTCGATCACCGTGCGGCTTCTCGGCGAGCTGGCCGCCGAGCAGCCGACGGCGGCAGCCGGTCATCCTCTCTCCGAGCGCGAGCTCGAGATCGCCGCGGCGATCGCCGTCGGCCGCACCAACGAGGAGATCGCCTCCGAACTGTTCATCTCGCTGTCCACGGTCAAGACCCATGCCCGCAGCATCAGCGTGAAGCTGGGAGCCCGTAACCGCGTGGAGATCGCCGCCTGGGCATGGCGGGCGAGACTGGTGCGCTGACCTGCCTCTGCGCGATCAGGTCGAAGAAGTACGTGAACGGGACGGTGTGCTGGCCGCGGTGCGCCGGGGCGCGACGATGAGCAGATCGGCCCTCCCGGTGGCGCGGTGCTGCGGCCATCGGTGGTGTCCGCGCGGTTCCGCCGGCGTCGCACCGCCCGGGCTGGATCAGGGCCCCGGTGCGGCGAGCAGTCCGGCGAGCAGCAGCTTCGTGAGCCGGCGCGGGTCGTACCGAGGGTCCTGACCCGCGAAGAGGCAGAGGTTGCCGACGCCTCGTAGCAGTTCGTAGGCTCCGATGTCCGCCCTGATCTCTCCTGCGTCGACGGAGGCTTCGAGCAGGGCGGCGCACGCCGGGACGAGGCGCTCGAGGAAATAGGTGTGCAGGGTCTCGAACTGAGCCTGATCCTCCTGCAGGGCGCTCGCGAGTCCGTGTTTGGTGACGAGGAAGGCGACGAATCCGTCCATCCAGACGACGAGTGCCGCAGAGGGTGAATCATGCTCCGCGAGGAGCGCGGGACCGGAGTCGGCGAGCGCCTCGATCTGATGCCTGTAGACGGCCACGATGAGATCTGCGCGGGTGGGGAAGTGGCGGTAGATGGTCCCCATCCCGACGCCCGCCTTCGCCGCGACCTCACGAACCGGCGCATCGACCCCCGAGGTGACGAACACTGCTGCCGCCGCGTTCAGCAGCGTCTCCTCGTTGCGTCGGGCATCGGCCCGCTTGGGCCGTACCGGCCGCTCCTCGCTGTCCATCATCCGATCCTCTCCCGTGCGGCATTGCAAAGCGGAGCAGTGCTCCGTATAGTTGAAGTGGAGCAGCGCTCCGCTTGCATTCTGCCAGAGACGAGCACTGCCGGCTCCACCTCGGAAACAGGAAGTGACGACCCGTGCGATACCTCACGCTCGGACGCACCGGCGTCCAGATCAGCACCCTTGCGCTCGGCGCGATGAACTTCGGTGCGATCGGGCGGACCAGCCAAGAAGACGTCACAGCAATCATCGACACCGCGCTCTCAGCGGGTATCAACCTCATCGACACCGCCGATGTGTACAGCGGCGGACAATCCGAGGAGATGGTCGGCACCGCCCTCAAGGGGCGCCGCGAGGACGTCGTGCTGGCGACCAAGGCAACACTGCCCATGGGTGACGATCGAAATCGTCGCGGCAGTTCGCGCCGCTGGCTGACCACGGCTCTCGACGACAGCCTTCGTCGGCTCGGGGTCGACCACATCGATCTCCTCCAGATGCACCGATGGGACCCCGCCACCAGCGACGAAGAAACCCTGTCGGCGCTGACCGATCTGCAGAGGGCCGGGAAGATCCGCTACTTCGGCACCTCCACCTTCCCCGCGGACCGCATCGTGCACTCGCAGTGGGTCTCCCAGGACCGCAGGCTGGGCCGCTATGTCACCGAGCAGCCCAACTACTCCATCCTCCAGCGCGGGGTCGAGCGCCGGGTGCTGCCGGTGGCGGAGGATCACGGCCTGGGAGTGCTCGTGTGGAGCCCGCTGGCCTCGGGCTGGCTCTCCGGTGCGGTGCGGGAAGGTCACGAGGTCACCACCAGCCGCTCGACGTTCATGTCACAGCGGTTCGATCTCTCCGTGCCGGCGAACCGCGCCAAGCTAGACGCCGTCGAGAAGCTCGCGGCACTCGCCGACGGCGCCGGGCTGAGCTTGATCCAGCTGGCCCTGGGCTTCGTCACCGCCCATCGAGCGGTGACCGCCGCACTGATCGGGCCCCGCACCCTGGAGCATCTCGATGCGCAGCTCGCCGCCGCCGAGACGACCCTGACGCCCGATGTCCTCGACGCGATCGATGAGATCGTCCCTCCGGGCGTCGACCTCGCACCGGCCGAGAAGAACGACGCGCCGCCCTCCGTGCTGGATCCCGCGCTCCGACGGCGCTGAACCGGCTCCACGCCTCCTGCCTCGGAGGCGTGCCCTAGTGCCCGGCGGTCGGGGCGCCCTCGGCCCGGCCTCGGCCGACCGCCTCGCCCAGGAACTCGCGGATCGTCGCGGCCGCCTCGTTCAGGTGGGTCTCCAGCAGGAAGTGCCCGGTGTCCCACAGCTCGATGCGGGCCTCGGGCAGATCGCGGGCGAAGGCCTCGGCTCCGGCCGGGCCGAAGATCTCGTCGCCGCGCCCCCACAGTGCCAGCAGCGGCACCTGGGAGCTGCGGAAATACTCCTGCAGGCGCGGGTACAGGGGCCGGTTGCTGGCGTAGTCGCGGAACAGGCGCAGCTGGATCAGATCGTTGCCGGGTCGCGCGATCAGCGCCGCATCGTGCCTCCAGGTGGTCGGGTCCACCAGCGTGGGGTCAGGGACCCCGGTGAGGTACTGCCAGCGGATCGCCTGCTGGGAGAGCGCCGGGCGCAGTGCACGCTCGGTCTCCGCGTCCTGCCGCTCCGCGTAGGCCCAGATGCTCTCCCAGAAGCTCTCGACGAACCCGTCCTCGTAGGCGTTGCCGTTCTGGGAGACGATCGCGGTGATCGCCTTCGCGTCCGAGAGGGCCAGGCGCCACCCGATCGGGGCGCCGTAGTCATGCACGTAGATCGCGTAGCGCGTGATCCCCAGCCGCGCCAGCAGTCGGGCGGTGAGGTGGGCGAGCGCGTCGAAGGTGTACTCGAAATCCTCGACCCCGGGAGCATCGGACAGTCCGAACCCCAGGTGATCCGGGGCGATCACGCGGTACTCCTCGGCCAGCAGCGGGATGAGCCCGCGGAACATGTGGGAGCTCGTGGGGTACCCGTGCAGGAGCACGAGAGTCGGTGCATTCGCGGGGCCGGCCTCGCGGTAGAAAAGCCGGTGCCCCTCGATTTCGGCGTAGCGGTGATGGATGACAGCCATGATGTAACCCTCTCAAGTGCGTTGGTGTGGTTACCTCATCATGGAGCTGGTAACCTGTCAACAGGAATGAGGTGGTTAGAATCGACGTGGTGACGCGAGCCGACGAGGACCTGCTGCTGGAGCTGCTGAACACCACGCCCGTCGTGAACGGGCGCCGCATTGACAAGTTGGCCGAGGACGTCCAGGCGGGCGAGTGGATCCGCGCCCGCGGCGGCACCGGCGCTCCCGGCGAGATCGCTGCGCTCGTCACGGTGCGTGACGCCCTCGCGGCCGTGGTCCGTGGAGAGGCCGAGCCGGCGAGTCTCGCACCGCGGCTGGAGCAGATCGCTCTGCACCCTGTGCTCACGGCAGGAGGCGTGGACTGGCATGTCTCTGCTCCGGACGGATCCACGATCGGAGCTCGTGCGCTGTTGGGCTGGGCCGCCATCCTCCAGCGCGACCCCGCACGGCTCCGCCCGTGCGCGAATCCAGAGTGCCGCCGATTCCTGCATGACCGCAGCAATGCCAACACGGCCCGGTGGTGCTCGATGGCCCTGTGCGGCAACCGTGCGAAGGCGCGTCGCCATCATCGGCGCCACCGCGTGGACGCCTCAGGCTGAACGGCCCGGTGCGCCCCGCATATAGCAGGCGGCGAACTGCGCGGCGGACCGGATCCGGCACACGCGGGTGAAGCTTGCTTCGCACGAAGAGGTGAGCAGCCGCAGAGCACCAGGTCGTGGACCATCGCGTAGGCAGACCCTGCCGGAGGCAGCGACGACATTACGGATGTCTCGGCACCTGTGGCCACCTGCTCCACCGCGAGCGAGAGCTCCCCGGTGGCTCCTGCGGAGGGGGCGATCGCAACCTCTCGCGGACGTGCACCTCACCGAGGTCAGCGACGACGGAGGTGGCGGGACCGCCGCCCGCACCCACCGCACCGAGCGGGTGCACGGTGGTGGTCCGGCGCAGCGGGGACCAGGTCAGCGGCCGGTACGGACGGGCGTGCAGCAGTCGTCCCGGCGATGGCCGGACCCGCCGTTGTGAGCGGTGCAGCGGCGACTGCCAGCGGTTGCGCCCACGCGGTCACGCCACCACCGGCGCACGGATCTCCCCGGTACCAGCGCGTCGAAGAGCTCGTGCAGCGCCGCCGGGAAGGCACCGTCCTGGACCTGGTACCGGAACGTTCCCCGGGCTGCCAGCGTTCGCCGCGTTCGAGGACCACCGCGGACGGGCAGGCCCGGGCCGGCCGGGCCGCGGCCACCGCGCCGCCGAACCCGCTGCCGGTCGCGCGGGCATCGGCGTGGATCGTCGCGGTCATCGCATTCTCCATTCCGGGAGTCGAGGCAGCGGGAGGGGCATGGCCTCCGGGCGGCACAAGGGCAGCCCGGACGCTCCGCTCCCGGTCAGGGACGCTTGCCGGCCGGAGTCGGGGCGGCGCTGCCGGAATAGCTGTCGATCCCCGAGACCAGCTCTGTGATGTCCTCGTGGTCCGCGAAGCGTCGGCGATGGATCTCCGCGATGCGAGCCTCGATGCCGGGGTCCGGGTCGTCAGTGATGTCGAAGGAGACGAACCTGTCGACCAGGGGTAGTCCGATCCGGTCGACCTCCAGGTGGGCGGGATGGTTCATCATCTGCTCGTACTCCTCGAGGGTCTCGAAGCTGGAGACGGCGGCGTAATCGAACTCCCCGCCCACATCACGTCCGAACAGCGCGGAGCGAGCGGAGGTGACCTGTGTCCCGGAGGAGCTCATCGCCTCGAGCGCGGCGGCGACCTCTTGCTCGGGTGCGTCGTGACGGATGG
Organism: uncultured Corynebacterium sp.; assembly: GCA_964535185.1. Taxonomy (GTDB): domain Bacteria; phylum Actinomycetota; class Actinomycetes; order Actinomycetales; family Dermabacteraceae; genus Brachybacterium. Next base: position 9,014 of record CAZHSL010000012.1, on the reverse strand, counting down.
ACAGGCGGATGACGTGGTAGATCATGGTGATTCCTTTCAGTCGTGCGATGGACCTGAGTCGGGGCTCCGGGTCAGGGGCGGGTGAAGGCGGGGGCGTGGTCGCGGGCGAAGCGGTCGACATCCCGCGCGGGTGCACCGGTGAGTGCGGTGATGTCGTGGTGGACCTCGTCGGCCTCGCCGCGGGCGTAGTGGGCGTAGTCCTCCACCAGCCCGTGGACCTGCCAGGCCGGCAGTAGCTCGGACAGAGCGGCCGCGAAGTCCTCGGCCGGCAGCGGGTGGAAGGTGATGGCGGTGCCCGTGGCGCGGGAGAGGGCTTCGGCAATCTCCCGGTGCGTGATCGCCGCCGGCCCGGTGAGGGTATAGGTGCGGCCGCTGTGGCCGGTGCCGGTCAGCACGGCGGCCGCTGCGGCGGCGACGTCGCGGGTGTCGACGGCGCTGACCCGTGCCTCGGTGATGGGGGCTGCCAGGATCCCTCGCGAGATCGTTTCGGCCAGGCCGAGCAGCGACTGCAGGTAGAGGTTGGGTCGCAGCACGGTGTGGTCGATCCCGAGTGAGCGCACGTGCTGTTCGACCTCGCCGTGCCAGCGCAGGAATCGCACCGGGGAGTCGGTGCGCGCCCCGTACTGCGAGAGCAGCACCAGGCGGCTGATTCCCAGCTCGTGCGCGAGGTCGGCGGCCCAGATCTGCTGCGCGGCGGCGTCCTCGCTCGACGGGGAGTTCAGGAAGAGGGCGTCGGCGCCCGCCAGGGCGGGGCGCAGGGTGCCCGGATCTCGAAGATCCGCGATGACCCTCTGGGCGCCCGGGATGCGGCGGGCGGGGTCGCGGGTGACGGCGCGGACGGTGGTGCCCGTTGCCAGCAGTCGGGGAACGAGGTCGGTGCCGATCGTGCCGGTGGCTCCGAGGACGGTGATGAGGGGGGAGGTGGTCATGAGGGTTCTCCTGTCGAGAGATGTGAGAGCTCGGGAGGTGACGGGTGGGGCGATTCAGGCGACCATGGCCGGAATCCTGCGCCGGCCCCCGGTGGGGAGCAGGGAGAGCGCGAGCGCGATCAGCACCAGTGCAACTTCGCCGAGGAAGGCGGTGGTGAAGCTGACCTCGCCGGCCGCTCCGACCGACCCGATCGCGATGCCGGCCAGAGCGGCCAGGCCCACGGCCCCGCCGAGCTGCTGGGCGGCGTTGACGAGCCCGCTGAGCAGTCCCGATTCCTCGTCGGCGCTGTCGCGCACACCCATCGCGATGGCGTTGACCGAGCTCAGGCCCAGGCCGGTGCCGATCAGCACGAAGGCAACCAGGTGCTGCCAGCCGAAGACCGGAGCGGAGTTGAGAGCGAGCCATGCCAGCCCGGCCAGCAGGATCGCGAGGCCCGCCGGAAGCGCGCCGCGCAGGCCCAGCCACTGGGCGAGCAGGGGGGCCAGCGCGCTGCCGACGATGATCATCACTGCCAACGGGATCTGGGTCATGCCCGTGGTCAGGGCATCCATGCCCAGTACTTCCTGCTGGTAGAGCGGCAGGAAGAAGAACAGGCTCGCGAGCGTCGCACCGCCCAGCACCATCACCCCAGCAGCGATCATGAGCGGCGGTCGACGGAAGACCCCCAGCGGGACCAGCGGGTGGGCCGTGCGCCGTTCGACCACGACGAAGGCGAGCAGCGACGCGATGCCGATGCCGAGCGGTGCGAGCGTGGAGGCGGAGGACCATCCTGCGTCGGCGGCGGTGAGCAGCCCCAGTGCGAGCGACGAGACGCCCGTCGTGATGGTCAGCGCCCCGGCCGCATCGAACTGGCCGGCGCGGCCGGGGACCGCGGGCACGGTGTGCAGCACCGCCGCGATCGCGACGATCCCCAGCGGCACCGGTGCCCAGAACACCGACTGCCAGCCGAGGATCTGGGTCAGGGTCCCTCCGAGGAACACGCCCACCAGGCTTCCGGCTCCGGCGACTGCGCCCCACACCCCCATGGCGCGGGTGCGCTCGGCCGGGGTGGAGAACAGCAGCAGCACCAGCGTCAGCGCCGCAGGAACGGCCAGAGCGGCGCCGATGCCCTGGCCGATCCGGCCTGCGAGCAGCATCGGCCCGTTGACGGCAAGGGCTGAGACGGCCGAGGCGGTCACGTAGGTGGCCATGCCGATCACGAACATGCGCCGACCGCCGAGCACGTCGGCGAGGCGGCCGCCCAGGAGCATCAGCCCGGCGAGCGCTACGAGATAGCCGTTGGCCATCGCAGTCAGCTCCGTGGCGGACAGCTCCAGGCCGGTGCGGATCGTCGATGCGGCCAGGTTCACCATTGAGGAATCCAGGATGATCACGAACATCGCGGTGGCAAGAACGGCGAGAGCTGCCGGCCGGGACAGGCGCAGTCCGGCGGCCAGGGGAGAGAGGGTGGTGGACAAGAAAACTCCTAAGTGAGTAGTCACTACATAAAGGTGGCAGCGGTGCGGTTCGCGGTGGTGTCGACACCGAGGGATGGTTCAGAGGGTGAAAGACTGATGGCGGCCGCCCGTGGCGGGCGTCGCCACGGTCAGGACCCGGAGTCGAGGAAGCGGCGCGCCCACTCGTCGGATCCGGCGCGGGCGGGGAGGTCCATCGCGGCCGCCACCATGTACAGTGTGCCGGCGGCGAAGAAGTCGTGGGAGATGTCGTCTCCCACCTCGGGGAGGGCTGCGACGCGCTCGAACACGTCGCGGGTCCACCCCTGCATGAGGCCTCGGATCGCGTCATCATCAGAGGCGGCATAGCCCTGGAGCAGCATGAACATGATCTCGCGACGCGCCATCAGCTCGCCCCAGGCATCCGACATCGCCTGCAGCGGAGCGCGGGATTCCCGCTCGCCGGCGGCGAGCATGGTCACCTCGATCGCCGCGAACACCCGCTCGAGGACAGCCACGAACAGTTCGTGCTTGGTGGGGAAGACGCGAAAGAGATTCGGGTGGGAGATGCCCACCTCCTTGGCGATGCTGACAGTCGTGCCGCCGTGCAGGCCCTTCTGGCTGAACTCGATCAGCGCGGCGTCGAGGATCTGTTCGCGACGCTCGGCGATGGGTACGCGCTTGCGGGGGGTGCCTGGCTCGTCGGACATGTTGATAGTAAACACTCACTATCTCGACGGTGTCAAGCACTGCCCCCGCGGTCGGGGCGGTCACCGAGCTGGCTGCACTTCGCACCTATCCGGCCCGGAGGCGTCTCAAGAGTTCGACCCTGCTTCCGGGTTCGACGGAGTCGTGGTGCGTGTCCGGCTCGCGATGAGTGCGACGGCGCTGTCTGCGATGCGCACGAGCTCGGCGCGGGGTGCGCCGAGCTCGGAGCGGGCCGAGAGCCCGTGCCAGAGGGTCTGCACGAACTCCGCGAGTGTCGTCGGGGTCGTCGACCGATCGAGCTCTCCCTCGCGGACGGCGCGTTCGATGCGGGAGGTGAGGCGTGCTCCGTCTGCGCGGTGCAGGTCGGCGACATATCTCCTGACGTCAATGGTCAGTGACGAGTCTGCCATGACGGCACTGCTGGTCAGGCACCCCGGGTGCCCCTCGTCAGTCCGGGCGAACTCATCGATCGAGTCGATGAGCAGCCGGGAGATCACGCCCGGCAGGGTGGGCTCGTCCACCGCGCGCTCGTAGATCGCGCTGTAACGCAGGGCGTAGGTGCGCACTGCTTCATCGAACAGTGCGGCCTTCGTCCCGAACGCCGCGTACAGGCTCGAGCTCGAGATCCCCAGCGCTGCCGTCAGCATCCGTGTCGATGTGCCGGAGTACCCGTGCTGCCAGAAGAGATGCGCGGCATGGCGGAGGGCGTCGTCCCGATCGAACGACCGTGGGCGTCCAGCAGATTTCGACAACATGTTGACGATTCTAGATCGAACGCCCCATAATCAAATTATGGAGCGAACGATTCAGAAGTGTGTCCAGGTCGATGGGAGCTGGGTGACCGTCGATGTGTACGGGCAGCCCGATGGGGCGGCGATCGTGGTGATCCCCGGGGCTATGGCGGATGCTGCAGGCTGGGCCGAGGTGGCGCAACGCCTCGAAGGGTGGGAGGCCGTCGCCGTCGTCAACCGGAGGGGCAGGCACCCGTCGGGGCCTCTAACGGACGGTTACGGACTCTCGACCGAGATCGCGGATACAGCAGCTGTGGTGAGGGAGTTCTCCGACGTCCGCACGCTCTTCGGGTGGAGCTACGGGGGTTTGATTGCGCTGTCTGTTGCGAACGTGATCGCCGTGCCCCATGTGATCGCGTATGAGCCGGTCATGGCCCCGTTCGGAGCCGGTGCGCTGCCTGACCTGCACCGGGCGCACGCCTCCGGCGAGCTCGACGAGAGTGTCGACGTCGCCTTGCGGCGGGTCGCCGGCATGGAGGAGCAGGCGGTCGCAGCACTGAGATCCCAGGAAGCGATCTGGGCGGAACTGCGACGCCTCGCCGCGCCGATCTATGCCGAGACGCATGCGATCAACGACGCCCCGGAGCCCGGAATCCTCGCCGCTGACAGCAAACGAGTCGATCTGATCGTCGGTGAGCTGAACCAAGGCCTGTCGCCGTACGGGACGACTTTCGATGACGTCGCCCGTCACGTGCCGCATTCGACCACGCATCTGCTCGACGGGCAGGCCCACCTGGCACATCTCGATGCCGCCGAGCATCTTGCGGCACTAGTGGATCGGCTCGGCGGCGAGGTGCTCTGACCGAGGCAGCAAATTCCCCGACGAACGACGGCAGGTCGCTGTGACTACTTCGACCATCACGCGTGCACCTCCCTGGCCGCCGAGGGGATCCGTCGCATTGGCTCGACCATGTGCAGGCCGATCCCTACGCCCCGCCGTCGCTGATGCGGGTCGTGGTCGACCCGGTCAGCGCGGACCTGCCGGAGGGCGGTCACGCCGACGCTGCTACGCTCGGATATGGAAATGTTTCCATCCTCGGTGGTGCGATCGATGGTGCGACAGGAGGCCCCGGATGTCCTCCCGTCCCACCATCAAGGACATCGCCGCCGAGGCGGGCGTCGCGCTTGGCACGGCCTCCCGCGCCCTGTCCGGCAACGGTTCCATCGCCGCCGAGACGCGAGAGCGCATGCTGGCCGCGGCCGAGCGGCTGGACTTTATCCCCAACGCCCAGGCCCGCTCCCTGCGCTCGGAACGCACCGAGACCATCGGCCTGCTGATCCCGGACGTGCGCAACCCCTTCTTCGCCGAGCTCGCCCACGTCGTCGAGCGCGAAGTGCGCTCCTCGGGCCTGTCCGTGAGGCTGTGCAACGCCGACGAGGACCCGGACCTGATGCGGGAGTGCACCTTTGGGCTGACCGTCGGGGCGTCCGCCTCCGGCTGCATCGCGACCACGTCGGCCCCGGTCGATGAAGATCGATGAGGCGAGCTGAACCGCCGCCTCAGGCCACCCGTACCGAGATCTCGACCGGCTCCACGGGAGGCTCGAGCGTTCCGTGGCTCTGGTCGCAGTCCTCCTCGACCTCTCGGGTCCGCGTGCAGTACAGCACCCGCACCGTCGTCTCACCGGCGGTGAGCCCGTGGATCTCGACGGCGAACTGCTGGGTGCCGCCTGGCGCCTGCGTGTTGCCGGACGCGGGCTCCACGCCGAACACCTCCTCACCGATGGCGACGTCCGCCTCGACGATCGCGGGATCGCCCACGGAGACCACGCCCCAGTAGTCGCCCACGCCGAGCGATCCCTCGGGCAGGGACACCTGCACGCTCTCGCCGGCGGTCACATCGATCGCGGCCGTGCCCTCCGGCAGGAGCGTGCCCTTGCGCGGTGCGGCCTGCGTCGTGGTCGCCTGGTCGCTGGGGTCCGTGCTCGGGTCCTCTCCGACCGGGAGGAGCGAGCACCCGCTGAGCAGGACCGCGCCCGCCACCGCGAGGAGGATCCGTCCCCGGCGGGCGAGGCGTGCTCTGCGCGAGGCCGCCGCGCCGGGTCTCGTCATCGCTGCCTTCCTGATGGGGACCACTCCCCATTCCCTTCGCCGGAGATCGAATCTACTGTGCCATGGAACACGACCGGCGCGGACGCGCCCCGAACGAGGCGAGGTGGACATGGGCAGTCGAAGGACGCTCTCGATGGGCGCGATGGAGGCGTGGGGCACGGTGCGCATCGGGGTGATGTCTGCGAACGACCAGGAGGGAGCAGAGAACGCGCGGCTGCGGGTCAAGAGCCCCCGGGGGAGCGTCACGGTTCGCGTGCCGCTCGGTCAGTCCCGCAGCATCGACGGTGTCGGTGCTGTGACGCTCCACGAGCTGAACCTTCACCACGACACGGGCGGCGACGGCCCGGCGCCGACGGGTCGAGGCAGCGTGGAGGTCTCCTTCGAGCCGGCGGCGGACGGGGCGCAGCAGTGACTTTCCTCGGCGCCGACACCGAGCAACTGCGCGTCCACGGCGAGCTTGTGCGGACCGGTGCCGGCAGGGTCGACGAGCTGATCCGGCAGGTGCGCGGCGCCGCCGCGAACACTCCCTGGCAGGGGCCGGACGCCGAGTCGTTCCGACGCAGCGTCCAGGCCACCGCAGATGCCGCGCACGGCGTCGTCGAGCAGCTCTCCTCGCGCGGGGACGAGCTCGCACGACACGCCGACGAGCAGGACGAGGCCTCCGGCCTCGGGGACGGCATCCGCGGCACGGCGGAGCCCGGCAGCGGGCAGAAGTTCGAGGACGGCGGCGACGCCGAGGGCACCGAACCGCTCGAGGAGGACATCCCACTGGACGGGGAGGACACGCAGATCGAGAACACAGCCCAGGGCGGTATCGCCGACTGCTATCTCCTCTCCTCCCTCGGGGCGATCACGCAGCTGGATCCCGACTTCCTGGACCAGCACGTGGAGGAGATCGACGACGGGGTGTACCGCGTGACCATGTATGACGAGAACGGCGACGAGATCACCTATGTCGTCGAGTCCACTCCGGAGAACGGTGCCCGGTTCGACACCGAGGAGGGCGGCCACTCGGTGTTCAGCATCTACGAGCGCGCGTATCAGATGCATCTGGAGCAGCACACCGAAGGGGACACCCTGGACTGGGGCTCGCCAGTGGACGCGATGCAGACGATGACCGGTCAGGACGCCTCCTACTACGGCGGCGAGGACACGCCATCGCTCGAGGACATGGAGCAGCTGCTCGAGAACGGCCGCCCCATGACCGCGGACACCGGCGGGATCACCGAACCGGCCCACGACGAGATCGCCGGTGAACATGCGTACAAGGTCTCCGCCGTGGACGTGGAGAACGGCACGGTCACCGTGATCAACCCCTGGGGCGGTGAGGAACCTGTGACGATGGATTACGACGATTACGTGGATACCTTCCAGGGCACCGCCGTGGGCAGGACCGAGGCGCCGTCGCTCGGGGACCGCTTCGGAGAGCTCTTCGACGGGACCAGCGGGTACTGACTCACGCATCAGCGTTGGTCGCAGCGCGCACCGGACCCGGTCACGTGGCCCTGCGCCAAGGCGCACTCCGGCCGTCCCGGGAGGGGCTCGGCCCGTTCTTGTTCGGTGAACGCCGGCTCAGCCCGTTCACTCCTGCCCGGCGAGCTCCGGCGGGCTGTAGAGCATGGACAGCGGTCGCTCGTGCCCGCCCTGCGCGAGCTGCGTCGCGGTCCGGCCGATGAACCGCATCAGCGACCGGGACAGGTGGGGCTGGTCGTAGAACCCGAGCCCGTGCACCACCTGCAGGATCGGCTCGCCCTCACCGAGCCGCAGCGCCGCCTCGCGGGCCCGGGCGATCTGCCGGATCAGCCCCAGGCTCAGCCCGGTCGTGGCAGCGACGCGCCGCTGCACCGTGCGGGCCGAGACCGCCGGTCTCCCGCCGCCCAGCACCTCGGCCACCATCGCGTCCCGCACCAGGACCCGCGCCTCCGCCAGCTGCTGCACGAGCGTCTCCGCGGTGTCGTACCCCGGCAGCGGCCATGCCCGCCCGGCCAGCCGGAGCCGCCCGTCGCTGCCCCGTGACGGAGGGGTCTGGCCGTCGACGAGTGCGGAGACGGGCAGGTGCGGCATGTGCACGCCGTGCGCGAAGAGGATCCCCGCGGAGCGCGAGTCCCGCGGCACCGGCGCGGTGCTCGCCTGGGTCTCGGGCCCGCGCACCGCGCTCAGCAGCTGCGCGCCCTCGTTCCACACCACCAGCTCCCAGGTCGAGTTCGCGACCGACGTCATCGTCTCCACGTCCCGGGCGTGCGCGCGCCACACCCGGGCGATGTGCGGGGAGGGCGAGGGGCGGTGCTCGATGTCGATCACGGCGACGGGGGAGTCGGCGGAGGCGGCATGGCCACATCATGCGCGGCCCTGGGCGGGGGCGCCAGGGACCTGCCGCGCCCATGTCGCGTCCGTACAAGACCCGGCGCCGCCCGTCGGCCCATGCTCGTGGCCCACGCACCGACCAGGAGAACCGATGAAGCTCACCGTGAACACGTTCCTCACCCTCGACGGCGTGATGCAGGCGCCCGGCGGCGCCGACGAGGACCCCTCCGGCGGGTTCACCGCGGGCGGCTGGCAGGCCCCGTACACGGCCGACGCCGACTTCGGCGAGATCGTCACCGGCTGGCTCCAGGCCCCGCACACGGCGCTGCTGGGCCGCACCACGTTCGAGATGTTCCGCGCCTTCTGGCCGCAGGTGGACGACAGCGATCCCGTCGCCTCCGCGATCAACCACAGCCGCCGCTACGTCGTCGCCCACGCCGGCTACGAGCCCGACTGGGGCGAGACCACCGTGATCGACAGCGCGGACCCGCTGCCCGCGATCGCGCGGCTGAAGGCCGAGGGGGAGGGGGAGCTGAAGGTCAGCGGCAGCGCCCAGCTCGCCGCCGCCCTCCACGAGGCCGGGATGATCGACGAATACCAGCTGCTGATCTTCCCCGTCGTGGTGGGAGGCGGCAAACGCCTCTTCGCGGACGGCTCCCTGCCGCGCGGCTTCCAGGTGCACCGCACCCGCACCACCGCGAGCGGGGCCGTGCTGCTCGTGCTCACCCCGGAACCGTTCCGCAGCGGCGACTACGCCGTCGAGGACGGCCAGGAGGTCACGCGGATGCGGTGAGCG
>CAZHSL010000011.1:0-20792 GCA_964535185.1 uncultured Corynebacterium sp. | reverse complement strand
AATCGAGATCAGGAAGCGTGTACTCCGCCATGTGGATCATCCCTTCGTCGTGGTGACGCAGGCCCAGCCGATGCGTGACCTGCCGTGCCATCCATCCTGCCACGAGGGAGCGCGCCGTGGCAGGGTCCCGGGACCGGTGCCCATGGGGACGGCCCGCCGGCGTCGGCCGCCGCCCGGGGCGCCGGGATGTCCGCGCCGCGGTCCACAATGGAGGGATGGACCAGTCGCGCCGGGAGCTCCCGTCGTCCTTCTCCCCTGCCACGCGGGAGTGGTTCGCGGAGTCCTTCGCGGCCCCCACCCCGGCGCAGGGTGCGGCGTGGGAGGCGATCGAGCGGGGCGATGACACCCTGGTGGTCGCGCCGACCGGATCGGGCAAGACCCTCGCCGCCTTCCTCAGCGCGATCGATCGTCTGGCGCTGCCGCGTCCCGACGAGGCACCGACCGATCGGGAGGCCGGGGCGCCGCGGGCCGGGCAGGCGGGCACGCGCGTGCTGTACCTGTCGCCGCTGAAGGCGCTCGGCGTGGACGTGGAGCGGAACCTGACCTCACCCCTGGTGGGCACGGCCCGGACGGCGCAGAGGCGCGGCCTGCCCACCTCCCCGCTCAGCGTCGGGGTGCGCACGGGCGACACCCCCGCCGCCGAGCGCCGTCGGCTGATCTCCCGCCCGCCGGACATCCTCATCACCACCCCCGAGTCGCTGTTCCTGATGCTCACGTCGCAGGCACGGGAGACGCTGCGCGGCGTGGACACCGTGATCCTCGACGAGGTCCACGCGGTGGCGGGCACGAAACGGGGCGTGCACCTGGCCCTGTCGCTGGCCCGCCTCGATGCGCTGCTGGAGGCGCCGGCGCAGCGGATCGGGCTCTCGGCGACCGTCGAACCGGTCGATGAGGTCGCCGCCTTCCTCACCGGCACCGGCCGCTCCCGCGAGATGACGGTGGTGCGGCCGGGATCGACCAAGAGCTGGGATCTCACGGTGACCCTGCCGGTCGCTGACCTGCAGGCGATCGAGCCGCCGGCCGACGCGGTCGACGACGAGGACGTCTCCGGCACGATCTGGCCGCACGTGGAGCGGGCCGTGCTCGAGCGGGTGCTCGCCCACCGCTCCACGATCGTCTTCACCAACTCCCGCAGCCAGGCCGAGCGCCTCACCGGCAAGCTCAACCGGCTGCACGCACGGCGGGCGGCCGCCGGGTCGCCGCCGGGCTCGGCCCCCTCGGACACCGACGCGGCCGAGCCGGAGATCGAGGACATCGCCCGCGCCCATCACGGCTCGATGTCCAAGGAGGTGCGCGCCGGGATCGAGGAGCAGCTGAAGTCCGGCACGCTGCGCTGCGTGGTGGCGACCTCCTCGCTCGAGCTGGGGATCGACATGGGCGCGGTGGACCTCGTGCTGCAGGTCGCCGCGCCGATGTCCGTCTCGAGCCTGCTGCAGCGGGTGGGGCGCGCCGGGCACGACGTCGGCGCCGTCTCCACCGGCTCCCTGCACCCGCTGCACGCCGCGGACGTGCTGCGCAGCGCCGTGGCCGTCCAGGAGGCGGTGGCGGGCCGGATCGAACCGCTCTCGGTGCCCCGCAACGCCCTGGACGTGCTCGCCCAGCACACCGTCTCCGCCGCCGCGATGGACGACCTGCAGATCGACGAGTGGTTCGACCTGGTGCGCACCGCGCACCCCTACCGGGCGCTGCCCCGCTCCGCCTTCGACCAGACCATCGACCTGCTCGCGGGCCGGTATCCCTCCACCGCCTTCTCCGAGCTGCGGCCGCGCCTGGTGCACGATCACGAGACCGGGACCCTCTCCGGCAGGCCCGGCGCTCAGCGGCTCGCGGTCACCAGCGGCGGCACCATCCCGGACCGGGGCCTGTACCCGGTGCACCTGGCCGCCGGGGACGACGACTCCCAGCCGCGGCGGGTGGGCGAGCTCGACGAGGAGATGGTCTACGAGTCCCGCCGCGGCGACGTGATCACGCTGGGCACCACCAGCTGGCGGATCGAGGAGATCACCGCATCCCGGGTGACCGTCTCCCCCGCCTTCGGCATGAGCGGCCGCATCCCCTTCTGGCACGGCGACGGCGACGGCCGCCCGGCGAGCCTGGGCCGCGCCATCGCCACCGCGCAGGCGGAGCTCGCCGCCGCGGACCGCGCCGAGGCCGCCTCACGCCTGGCCGCGCTCGGGCTCGACGACAACGCCCGCACCGTGCTGCTGGACCACCTCGCCGAACAGCAGCAGGTCACCGGCGCCGTCCCCGGGCCGCAGCAGCTGGTGGTCGAGCGGTTCCTCGACGAGCTCGGCGACTGGCGGGTGGTGCTCCACTGCGCGTACGGGCAGCGGATCACCGGGCCGTGGGCGCTCGCGGTGGGCGCCCGGGTCGAGGAGCGGTACGGGTTGGACGGCCAGGTGATGGCGGCCGACGACGGCATCGTGCTGCGCATCCCGCACGGCGAGGAGCCCCCCGGCGCGGACCTGTTCGTGTTCACCCCGGAGGAGATCGAGGAGGAGGTGCGGCGCCTGGTGGGCAGCTCCGCCCTCTTCGCGGCGCGCTTCCGCGAGTGCGCGGCCCGGGCCCTGCTGCTGCCCCGGCGCGACCCGAACCAGCGCGCACCGCTGTGGCAGCAGCGCCAGCGCTCCGCGCACCTGCTCGAGGTGGCGCGCCCCCATCCCGACTTCCCGATCATGCTCGAGGCCGCGCGGGAGTGCCTGCAGGACGTCTACGACCTGCCCGCCCTGACCGAGCTGATGGGGCAGATCGGCAGGCGCCGCATCGAGGTGCGGGAGGTGGAGACCCCCGCCCCCTCCCCCTTCGCCCGCTCGCTGCTGTTCGGGTACCTCGCCCAGTTCATCTACGACGCCGACGCCCCGCTGGCCGAACGCCGCACCACCGCGCTCGCCCTGGACCAGTCCCTGCTGGCCGAGCTGCTGGGCTCGGTGAGCCTGCGCGAGCTGCTGGACGCGCAGGTCATCACCGAGGTCGAACAGCGGTTGCAGGGGCTGAGCGCCGAACGGGCCCTGCGCGGCGCCGAGCAGATCGCCGACGCCCTGCGACGCCTCGGGCCGCTGACCCGCGACCAGCTCTCCGCGCGCAGCAGCGACGGCCTCGACCTCGAGGCCGAGCTCGAGCAGCTCCACCGGGCCCGCCGGATCATCGCCGTGCGCCTGGCCGGGACGGAGCATCTCGCCGCGGTCGAGGACGCCGGGCTGCTGCGCGACGCGCTGGGGACGGCGCTGCCGCCCGGGATCCCGGACGCGCACCTCGGGCTCGTGGACCGTGCCGTGCCGCAGCTGCTGGCCCGCTGGGCCCGGAGCCGGGGCCCCTTCCCGGCCGAGGCACCGGTGGAGGCCTTCGGCCTGGCCCCCGGGGTGGCGCGGGCCGCCCTCGAGCAGCTCACCGCCGAACGGATCCTGGCCCAGGGCGAGTTCACACCGGGCCGCGAGGGCGAGGAGTGGGTGGAGGCCGAGGTGCTGCGGCGCATCCGTCGGGCGAGCCTCGCCGCCTCCCGCCGTGAGATCGCCCCGGTGCGGGGCCCCGTGTACGCCCAGTTCCTCGGGCAGTGGCAGCATCTCGTGCCCCGCCGCCCCGACGGCCGGCGCGAGAGCGCCCACTGGCGCGGCGCCGACGGCCTGCTCTCGGTCGTGGACCAGCTCACCGGGGTGTCCCTGCCGCTGACGGCCTGGGAGTCGCAGGTGCTGCCCGCCCGGCTGCCGGAGGTGACCCCGGCCCTGCTGGACGCCGCGTTCGCGGCCGGGGAGCTGGTGTGGACCGGCCACGGCCGCCTCGGCGGCGACGACGCCTGGATCCGGCTCCACCTCGCCGACGCCCTGCCGCTGGGGCTGGACGCCGACGCCCTCGAGGAGGCCGCCGCGGAGCTGCCGGAGGGCTCCCCCGCCGCTCGGGTGCTCGCCCTGCTGCGCGCCACGCCGGGGGCGCTGCGGCACGGGGAGATCCTCACCGCACTGGCCGACGAGGGAGAGGCGGTCGACCCCGCCGCGGTGCAGGAGGCGCTGTGGGATCTCGCCTTCCGCGCTCTGATCACCAACGACTCCTTCGAGGCGCTGCGGAGCTTTGGCCACGGGCCGGCGCCGTCCCGGTCCCCCAGGGCGGGTGCGCGCTCCCGGCCGCTGACCCGGCGCGGTGCGGCGCGGCTGTCGGCCGCGATGATGCGCCAGGGCGCGAGCTCGGTCTCCGAGCTGGTGCCCGGCCCGGTCGGTGCCGGGCGCTGGTCCGCGCTGCGCGTGGAGGCCGTGGATCCGGGGGCGCGGGCGGCGGCGCTGGCGACGCTGCTGCTGGACCGCCACGGGGTGGTCACCCGCGGCGCGATGGACGTCGAGGACGTCCCCGGCGGCTTCGCCGCGGTGTACCGGGTGCTCGGCGCGCTGGAGGAGAACGGCTCCTGCCGTCGCGGCTACTTCGTGGACGGGCTCGGCGCCTCCCAGTTCGCGCCGGTCGAGGCGGTGGACCGGCTGCGGGACCGCGACCGGGAGATGGAGCCCGCCCCCGAGGAGGGCATGGACGGCCCGTCGGCCGACGAGGCGACCATCGCCCTGGCCGCGACCGATCCCGCGAACCCGTACGGTGCGGCGCTGAGCTGGCCGCCGCTGACCATCCCTCCGCCCGAGGGGGCCACCGCCCGGCCCGCGCGACGCGCCGGCGCGCTCGTGCTGCTCACGGGCGGGAAGGTGACCGCCTTCGTCGACAAGGGCGCCAAGCATCTGCTGTGGTGGGCCGGCGAGGCGGCGACACCGGACCTCGCCGCACAGCTGGTGCGGGCGGTCGCCGAGGACTCCCGCCTGCCGCAGCTGCGGGTCGAACGGATCAACGCCCACCCGATCGGGGCCGCGGAGGTCGCGGCGATCGGTGAGGCACTGGTGGCGGCGGGCTGCTACCGCTCCCCGAGAGCGATCCGCCTGCGCGCGGGGGACCGCTGATGACGGGAGGGGCCTCCGATGCCTGAAGGGGACACCGTCGCCCGGCAGTGCCGGATCCTGCACGACGCCCTCGCCGGCGCCGTGCTGACCGCCTGCGATCTGCGGGTGCCGCGCGCCGCGACCGCCGACCTCGTCGGCTGGACGGTGCGCGAGGTGCGGCCCCGGGGCAAGCACCTGCTGATGCGGCTCACCCCGCCGAGCCCGGACGCGGCCCCGCTGACCCTCCACAGCCATCTGATGATGGACGGGATCTGGCACGTGGACGGCAGGCCGCTGCGCTCGAGCGACACCGACGCCGGGCCGCGCAGCACCGCCACGATCCGGATCGCGCTGGCCGCACGCCACGACGACGGCCGCGAGACCCGCGCCCTCGCCTACGACGTGAAGCAGGTGCGCCTGGTGCGCACCGCGGACGAGGACACGCTGATCGGCCATCTGGGACCGGATCTGCTGGACCCCGCCTGGGACGGGGACCCGGGCCTGCGGGAGCGGGCGGTGGCGAACCTCGCCGCGGAACCGGAGCGTCCGCTGGGCCTCGCGCTGCTCGATCAGCAGATGCTCGCCGGGATCGGCAACATCTACCGCAGCGAGCTGTGCTTCCTGCGCCGCGTCCATCCCGCCGCGCCCGTCGGCGACGCCGGCGATCCCGGGCAGATCGTGGATCTCGCCCGGCGCCTGCTGGTGCTGAACGCGGACCGCACCGTACGGGTCACCACCGGCGGGATGCTGGGCCGCGACGGCGACCTGTGGGTGTACGGGCGCGGCGGGAAGCCCTGCCGGCGCTGCGGCACCCGCATCGTGCGCGGGGAGCTCGGCGAGCCCCGGCTCGCGGGGACGGAGCCGCGGGTGCTGTGGTTCTGCCCCCGCTGCCAGGCCGGCCCGGGCGCACCGCCGACGGCGCCGAGGCGTGAGAGGGTCCACGGCCGTGCCCGGACCGCCCGGCGGGATCGGTAGACTTCACCGGGTGCTCGCAGCCGCCAGGCGCGGGACCAGGCCTCCATAGCTCAGCGGATAGAGCAACGGTCTTCTAAACCGTCGGTCGCAGGTTCGAGTCCTGCTGGGGGCGCCGTCACACCGCGGGCAGCGCCCGCACACCGCGCCGCGAGGAGGGACACCATGCTGCGATTCCTGACGTTCGGGGCGATCGCCCTGCTGATCCTCCTGCGACTGGCGCACACCCGGTTCGGCGCTCGCCTGCTCGGGGTCCCGCAGCGGGTGCTGCACGTCGTCTACCTCGTCGCGCTCGTCGCAGCGGGGATCCTCGCCGCAGTGTTCGAGCAGTGGGTGCTGCTCGCGGTGGTCGGGATCCTGCTGGCGATCAGCGCGATCGAGGAGTTCCGCCGGCGCTCGCCCCGGGAGCCCCGGGTCAGCCGGCGCTGACCTCGACCCGCGTGGTGACGGGGGTCGGGTTCCGGAAGAGGTCCAGCACGGGGCAGTGGGCGTCCACGGCCGCCCGCAGCTCCTCGTAGCGCTCGGCGGTCTCCGGGCCGGTGAGGCGCACGAGGAGGCGCACGTCGCCGAAGCCTGCGCGCACGGACTCGTCCTTGCCGAACAGCCGGGCCGCATCGAGGTCGCCGTCCGCGGTCACGTCGATGTCGTCGACCTGGACTCCGAGCGCGTGGGCATAGAGCCGGTAGACCACCACCTGGCAGGAGATCAGCGCGCCGAGCGCGACCTCGACGGGGCTGGCGGCGATGTCGTCGCCGGCCAGCGCCGCGGGCTCGTCCACGGCGAACTCGTGCCGCCCGGCACGGATCGCGGTGGCGACCGCCCCCTCACCGCGGCCCGTGACCGTGTAGGTCAGGTGGGCGGACTCGCGGCGGGCATCGATGCGCTCGCCCCAGGCCGCCCCGGCGGCGGTGAGGCGGTCCGCGCGGGCGGCGGCGCCGTCGGCGAGTGCGGGCTCGAGCGGGGCTGCGTCGGTGGGTGCGGCGTCGGTCGGGGCCGTGTCGGCCGCGGAGGTGGGGGCGGTGCCGGAGAGCGTCATGACGCCACGGTAGGGACGCACCGCGCGGGGGTCACCTCCGGCCGTCACGTGCCGTCATCGACGCAGTTCACGCTCCTGCGCCCGCCCGTTCAGCGACCGCGGCCCGTCTCCCCCAGCGATCGGCTGTGCGCCGAGGACTCCCGGTTCCAGTCCTGGACCCACTCCGGCAGCACCAGGTGCTCGGGCACCTCGCCGATCAGGTCCAGCACCTCCTGGACGTCGACGGACCCGCCCGAGGTGCGCAGGAAGCGGGCACGCACGATGCCGTCGGCGATCACCGTGCCGCCGCGGCGGAACACCTGTTCCATGAAGATCCAGCGCTCGTCGTAGCCGATGACGCGCGTGGCGACGTCGAACTTCTGGCCGAGGGTGAGCGAGCGGCGATAGGTGATGCTCTGCCCGGCCACGACCGGGTACCAGCCGGCGTCGGTGACCTGCTTCCAGAACCCGGAGCGGAGCATGAGGTCCATCCGGCCGAGGTCCATGATCGAGAGGTAGCGGCCGTTGTTCATGTGGCGCTGCACGTCGAGATCGGCGGGGTTGACGCGGAAGCGCGCATGGGAGGTGTCCCAGATGCTGAGCGGGGACTTCCCGCGCACGCGCAGCAGGAACAGCAGCAGGCGGAGGTACATGTTCATCGCGGATCCCTCCCGGGGCTCTCGGCGGCTCGTCGTCGACACCAGATGACCGAAGAGTAACCGTAGCCGACCCTGCCCGTCGCACCATCTCGGCCCCTCGTGCGCGCCCGCGATACTGTGGACCGGTGACTTCCAGCTCCACACGTGCCATCAACGACCGCATCATCTGGGTCGACTGCGAGATGACCGGGCTCGACAAGCAGCGCGACGCTCTCGTCGAGATCGCCGTGCTCGTGACCGACGCCGATCTGAACATCCTCGGGGACGGCGTCGACGTCGTCATCAAGCCCCCGGCCGAGTCCCTGACCAGCATGGACCCTTTCGTGGTGAACATGCACACCGTCTCCGGCCTGCTCGAGGAGCTCGAGGGCGGGATGACGCTCGAGGAGGCGCAGGCGCAGTGCCTGGCCTACGTGCGCGAGCACTGCCCCGAGCCGGGCAAGGCGCCGCTGGCGGGCAACAGCGTCGGCACCGATCGGGTGTTCCTCGACCGTGACGTGCCCGAGTTCGCCCAGTGGCTCTCCTACCGCACCATCGACGTCTCGAGCCTCAAGGAGCTCGCCAAGCGCTGGTTCCCCCGGGTGTACTACAACATCCCCACCAAACACGGCGGCCACCGGGCGCTCGCCGACATCCGAGAATCGATCCAGGAACTGAAGTACTACCGAGAAGTGCTCCTCGTGAACGAACCCGGTCCCACCACCGCCCAGGCCCAGGAGGCCGCACGCGCCTTCGAGCTGCGCGAGGGCTCCCCGACCCCGGCGCGGCCCGCCGTCGCGGCGCACGTGCCGTGGCTCGAGCGCGCCTCGCACCGCACCTGGCTCGAGGGCGAGGGCGACGAGCTGCTGCAGTTCGGCGCGGAGTCCCTGCGCGAGGACGGCGGCTTCGCCTGGCTGGACGAGAACGGCGCCCCCGACCTCACCCGCCCCTCGGAGCTGTGGATCACCTGCCGCATGACCCACTCCTTCGCGCTCGGGCACCTGATGGGACGGCCCGGCCTCGGCCGGCTCGCCGACCACGGCATCGACTCGCTGCGCGGCGTGTTCCGCGACGAGGAGCACGGCGGCTGGTACTCCGCGGTCGCGGGCGGCGCACCGGTGGACGACTCCAAGCAGGCCTATGCCCACGCCTTCGTGGTGCTCGCCGCCTCCTCGGCCCTGGCGGCCGGACGCCCCGGGGCGGAGGAGCTGCTGGACGAGGCGCTCGAGGTGCTCGATGCGAAGTTCTTCGATCCCGCCGCGGCCATGAGCGTGGACACCTTCGACCGCACCTTCTCCGAGTGCGAGGAGTACCGCGGCATCAACGCGAACATGCACACCGTCGAGGGCCTGCTGGCCGCGGCGGACGTCACCGGTGAGCGGCGCTGGCTGGACCGCGCCGTCGGCATCGCCACCCGCGCGATCGACGAGTTCGCCCGCGCCAACGACTGGTCGCTGCCGGAGCACTACGACACCGACTGGTCCCCGCTGCTGGACTACAACAAGGACCAGCCCGCCCACCCGTTCCGCCCCTACGGTGCGACGATCGGGCACTGGATCGAATGGGCGCGCCTGGTGCTGCACGCCCGCGCCGCGCTCATCGCGCTCGACGGCGAGGCCCCGGAGTGGATGCTCGAGTCGGCGACCGCGCTGATGGAGAAGTCCGCCGCGGCCTTCGGCGCCGACGGGCAGCCCGGCTGGGTGTACACCGTGGACTGGGACGGCGCCCCCGTCTCCACCGAGCGCATGCACTGGGTGGCGGCCGAGGCCGTCGGCGCCGCCGCCGTGATGCACCAGGTGACCGGGGACCGGGTCTGGGCCGAGCGCTACGAGCAGTGGTGGGAGTACATCGCCGAGCACCTGCTGGACGCCGAGGGCGGTTCGTGGTTCCACGAGCTCGATGCGAGCAACACGCCGCAGGGCGTGACCTGGCCGGGCAAGCCGGACATCTACCACGCCTTCCAGGCCACACTCATCCCCCGCCTGCCGGTGACGCCCACGCTCGCCGCCGCGATGCGCGAGGGGCTGCTGGACCACGACCTGCACGCCTGAGCGACCGGCGGGGTGCTCCTCGCCGACAGGGCCCCGGTCCCCCTCCCATGGAGGGCGGCCGGGGCCCTGCTCGTCGGCGGCGGGGCCGGCCGGGCCCGTGAGCAGGTCCCGTGACCCGCCAGGTCGCCGCCTATGCTCCTGCTGTGCCCCCGACCTCCGGCTCCGCCCTCCTCGACCTGCGCCCCTTCCGCGCCAGCAGCGCCTTCGCGAAGCTGTGGATCGGCTCGACCCTCGCGGGACTCGGCGGCCAGCTCACGATCGTCACGGTGATGCTGCACGTCTTCGAGCTGACCGGCAGCACCCTCGCGGTCTCGATGGTCGCGGTGGCGGGGTTGGTCCCGATGATCATCGCCGGGCTGTACGGCGGCATGCTCGCCGACGCCTTCGACCGGCGGCGGGTGGCGCTGCTCGCCGCCGTGGTCACCTTCGCCTCCACCGCCCTGCTCGCGACGCTGACCTGGGCCGATCTGGAGAACATCGGGTGGCTGTACCTGCTCAGCGTGATCAACTCGGCCGCGAACTCGGTGGGCATGGCCACCCGCACCGCGATCGTGCCCCGGCTGATCCCGGCGGAGCTGCTGGCCGCGGCCTCCGCACTGAACGGGATCACCCAGGGCGTGATGGTGATGGTGGGCCCGGCCCTCGCGGGCGTGCTGGTGGCGCTGACGGGGTACGGGCTCACCTACAGCATCGACGTGATGCTCATGCTCGCGATGTTCATGGGCCTGTGGAGCCTGCCCGCGCTGCGGCCCGAGGGCGAGATCGTGCGCCCGGGCATCGCCTCACTCGTGGACGGCTGGCGGTACCTGCGCCGCTCGGCGAACATCCGCACCCAGTACCTCATGGACATCACCGCGATGACGTTCGGGAACCCGCTGACGCTGTTCCCGGCGCTGGGCACGGTGCTGCTGGGCGGCGGGGCGATCACCACCGGCGCGCTGACCGCCTCGGTCGCGGCGGGCACCTTCCTCTCGAGCGTGTTCTCCGGGAGGGTGGCCCGCTACCGCTGGCACGGGCGCGGGATCGCCCGCGCGATCCAGGTGTACGGCGGGGCGATCACGCTGTTCGGCGCGGTGCTGCTGGTCGGAACCTTCGTCCCGGGGGCCGACGAGCAGACCCCGCACCTGGCGCTGATCGCTGCGGCCTGCCTGGCGCTGGCCGTCTCCGGCGGGGCGGACAACGTCTCCTCGATCTACCGCAACACGATGATGCAGGCCGCCGTGCCCGATGCGATGCGGGGCAGGCTGCAGGGCATCTTCATCGTGGTGGTCGCGGGCGGGCCGCGGCTCGGCGCGCTCTACGCCGGCGCCCTCGCCTCGCTGACGGCGCTGTGGTTCCCGCCGCTGCTGGGTGGGCTGGTGGTGATTGTGCTGATCACGGTGCTGCTGCGCCTCGTGCCGCGGTTCCGGGAGTACGACGCGATGGCACCGACGGCCTGAGCTCGGCCGGTCGCGGAGCCGGCCTCCGCGCCTCAGTCGCCGAGCTCGCTCAGCGCCTGCTCCATCCGCTGGACCTTGCCGTCCAGCTCCCCGTCGTGGCCGGGGCGGATGTCGGCCTTGAGCACGAGCGAGACGCGGGAGCCGTAGCGGCCGGCCTCCGCCGTGGCGCGGCGCACCACCTCCATGACCTCGCCCCACTCCCCCTCGATCTCGGTGAACATCGCGCTGGTGCGGGTGGGCAGCCCCGACTCGCGCACCACGCGCACCGCGGCGGCGACCGCATCGTGCACGCTCGCACCATCGGCCCCCTCCCCGAGGTGGCGGGTCAGGGACGGGTCGGAGGGCGCACCGGTGGGCTGGACGGAGAAGGCGACGATCATGACGCCAGTCTCCCCCGGTGCGACGGGCGGTGCAATGCGCGCGAGGACGGTCGGGCGCCTTCAGTAGGATCGGCTCCGGCGGTCCGGGACCGGGCCGCGCTCCCCAGCGAAGAGAACGAGGACCATGACAGCGATCCGGATCGGCATCGTCGGCTACGGCAACCTGGGACGCGGCGTGGAGATCGCCATCTCCCTGCAGGACGACATGGAGCTGGCGGGGGTCTTCACGCGCCGCGACCCCTCCGCCGTGCGCACCGTGGACGAGCGCACCCCCGTGCACCCGATGGACGCGCTCGAGGCGATGCAGGACGAGATCGACGTGCTCGTGCTGTGCGGAGGGTCCAAGTCCGATCTGCCCGAGCAGACCCCGCAGCTCGCGCAGCGCTTCACGGTGGTGGACAGCTTCGACACGCATGCCCGGATCCCCGAGCACTTCGCGAAGGTCGACGCCGTCGCCCGCGAGGCCGGCACCACGGCGGTCATCTCCACCGGCTGGGATCCCGGCCTGTTCTCGATCAACCGCGTCTACGGCGAGTCGATCCTCGCCTCGGGCTCGACCTACACCTTCTGGGGCCGCGGCCTGTCCCAGGGACACTCCGACGCGCTGCGCCGCATCGACGGGGTCGCCGCCGCGGTCCAGTACACGATCCCCTCCCAGGAGGCGGTCGACCGCGTGCGCGCCGGGGAGCGGCCCGAGCTGAGCACCCGGGAGAAGCACACCCGCGAATGCTTCGTGGTGCTCGAGGACGGGGCCGACGAGGCGGCGGTGCGCGAGGAGATCGTGACCATGCCGCACTACTTCGAGCCCTATGACACGACCGTGACGTTCCTCAGCGCCGAGGAGCTGGCCCGCGACCACCAGGGCATGCCCCACGGCGGGTTCGTGATCCGCTCCGGCGAGTCTTCCCCGGGCACCACCCAGACCATCGAGTACCGCCTGCAGGAGGACTCGAACCCCGAGTTCACCGCGAGCGTGGTGGTCGCCTACGCCCGGGCCGCGGCACGGATGGCCGCCGCCGGGCAGCACGGCGCGCAGACCCCCTTCGACGTGGCCCCGGGACTCCTGTCCCCGAAGTCCCCCGAGCAGCTGCGCGCCGAGCTGCTGTGAGAGCCCGCCCCGCGCGCACGCACGACGTGGGCGCGGGGCCGGCCCCGCCGGCCAGGCGATGCAACGTGTCTCACACCGCCCGGGCACCGTTCGGGCTGGGAAACCCCCTGGCGAACGGGTATATTGTTCTCTCGTTGCAGGCTCCGGCCCGCACATGGTGGTCGTAGCTCAGTTGGTAGAGCTCCTGGTTGTGGTCCAGGCGGTCGCGGGTTCAAATCCCGTCGATCACCCCAAGAAACGCCCTGGTGACAGGGCGTTTTTTCATGCCCGCCCGGTCGTACGGGAGCACTCGCGACGGCACCGCGCCGTGCCGATGCCCGCCCCGAGAGCCCATCGGCGCGCACCGCCACTGCTGCGACCCTGGTCAAACCCCGTGCAGAGGTCTACCGTGAGCGGCCCACGGTGAAGCGGGAGGACGCCATGGCAGAGCTGCCTGATCGTGCACACATCGTCGTCATCGGAGCCGGGGTGGTCGGCAGCGCCGCCGTCCATCACCTGGCCGAGCTGGGATGGCGGGACATCGTCCTGCTCGAGAAGGGACCGCTGCCGGATCCCGGAGGGTCCACCGGGCACGCCTCGAACTTCGTCTTCCCCGTCGACCACTCGAAGGAGATCACCGATCTCACGGTGGACTCGCTGCGGCAGTACGAGGACCTCGGCGTGCTGTCCCCCTGCGGCGGCATCGAGGTGGCGCGCAGCGCGGAGCGGATGCAGGAGCTGACGCGGCGGATGAGCTCCGCGCAGGCGTGGGGAGTGGATGCGCACCTGATCTCCCCCGCCGAGGTCCAGCAGCTGGTCC
Source organism: uncultured Corynebacterium sp. (assembly GCA_964535185.1). Lineage (GTDB taxonomy): Bacteria > Actinomycetota > Actinomycetes > Actinomycetales > Dermabacteraceae > Brachybacterium. The sequence continues at coordinate 7,486 of CAZHSL010000011.1, read as the reverse complement.
CCTACTGCGACGCGAGCCTGCTGCGCGGCGGCTTCCACACCCCCACCGGGGCGATCGTGGATGCGCTGCGCGCCGGGGAGCTGATGCGCGGGCGTGCCGAGCAGAGCGGAGCGCTGCGCACGTTCGCCGAGACCGAGGTGCTGGACCTGCGCGCCGAGGCCGGCCGGATCCGCGCCGTGGTCACCGACCGCGGCGAGATCGGGACCGAGCACGTGGTCATCGCCTGCGGCGTGTGGAGCCCCCGCGTCGCCGCGCTGGCCGGGGCGCGGATCCCGCTGGCCGCGGCGGTGCACCAGATGATCGACGTCGGCCCCATCCCCGAGCTCGAGCAGACGGACGAGTGGATCAGCTTCCCCCTGCTGCGCGACATGGACTGCCTGATGTACGAGCGCCAGCGCGGCCCCGACCTGGAGATCGGCTCCTACGCCCACCGCCCGATCCTCCACCTGCCCGAGGAGATCCCGCCCGTCGGCGACCATCCCGGGCAGGCCACCCCCACCAGCTTCCCCTTCACGGAGGAGGACTTCACCCAGCAGTGGGAGCACGCCAAGGAGATGTTCCCCGCGCTGCTGACCGACCCGGAGCCGCCGCGGCGCGCGGCGATCAACGGTCTGCTCGCGCTCACCCCTGACGGCGGCGCGCTGGTGGGCGAGACGCCCGAGGTGCGCGGGCTGTGGTCGGCGGCGGCCGTGTGGATCAAGGAGGCCCCGGGAGTGGGCCGGATGCTCGCCGAGCTGCTCACCGAGGGCGCCAGCGAGATCGACCACCACGGCGCGGACATCGCCCGCTTCACCCCGGCGCAGCGCAGCGCCGAGCACGTGCGGGCCCGTGCCACCGAGGGCTTCCCGAAGACCTACGGGATCACCCATCCGCGGGAGCAGTGGCTCTCCGACCGGCCGCTGCGCACCAGCCCCTTCCATGCCCGCACCGAGGCCCTCGGCGCGGAGTTCTTCGAGGCGGCCGGATGGGAGCGTCCCCAGTGGTACGAGTCCAACGCGCACCTGCTGGAGGAGCTGCGCGAGCAGATCCCCGAACGCGAGGCGGAGTGGGACCGGCGCTGGTGGTCGCCGCTGATCGAGGCCGAGCACCTGGCCATGCGGGAGCGGGTGGCGCTGATCGACCTGGGCGCCTTCGCGATCTTCGACGTGCGCGGCGCGGGAGCTCTCGAGCTGCTCGAGCGCCTGGCGATGGCCCGGATCGACGTGCCCGTCGGCCGGGTGGTCTACACCCCGCTGCTCACCCCGCGGGGCACCTTCCGCTCGGACCTGACGATCGTGCGCCGCGGCGCGGAGGACTTCCGGGTGATCACCGGCGGTGCGGAGGGCGCACGCGACCTGTTCTGGCTGCGCTCCCACCTGCCCGCCGACGGCTCGGTCCAGCTCACGGACGTCTCCTCCGCCGTCTCCACGCTCGGGCTGTGGGGCCCGCGGGCCCGAGACCTGCTCGAACGAGTCACCGACCACGACCTCTCGGACGCGGCGTTCCGCTTCGGCACCGCGCAGGACGTGCAGATCGGCTCGATCCCCGCCTCCCTGCTGCGGATCTCCTACGTGGGAGAGCTCGGCTGGGAGATCCACGTGCCCGTCGAGCACGGCCTGCGGCTGTGGGACGAGCTCTGGGCCGCAGGCGAGGACCTCGGCCTGCTCGCCGCCGGCATCGGCGTGTACGGCACCACCGGCCGGCTCGAGAAGGGCTACCGGCTGATGGGGGCCGAGCTCACCGGGGAGTACGACCCCGTCGAGGCGGACCTCGCCCTGCCGAAGGTCAAGACCCACGACTTCATCGGCAAGGACGCCTACCTCGCCGCCCGACGCGGCGGACCGGCGGCGCTGCTGTGCACGCTCGCGGTCGAGGAGGGCACCGGCGACGGGGCGGCCCGCTGCCTGACCGGCGGCGAGCCGGTCCTCGCGCTCGACGGGTCACCGCTGGTCGATGCGAAGGGGCGACGCTCCGCCGTGACCTCGGCCGGTCCCGGTCCGTCGCTGGGCCGCTACCTGCTGATGGCGTACCTGCCGCCGCAGCAGGCCGTCCCGGGCACGGCGCTGCAGGTCGAGTACCTGGGCAGGCGGTACCCGGTCACGGTGCTCACGGCGGGCCGCACGCCCGCCTTCGATCCCGAGGACCGGCGGATGAAGGGCTGAGAGCGGCGGACGCACCGCTCACCCCACGGCCGCGGGGGAGGTCAGCCCGTGACCTCCGCGCGGTGACCGAGACGGCGCGAGATCTCCTGGGCGGCGCGGACCAGCGCCTCCGCCGCCCGGGGCAGATCCTCCGGAGCGATCCGATAGGCGGGCCCGGCGACGGAGACCGCGGCGACGACCTCCCCCTCGGGGCCGCGGATCGGCGCCGCCGCCGCGTTCAGACCCTCCTCGAACTCCTCGACCGCGACGGCCCATCCCCGCTCCCGCGCCTCGGCGAACTCCTCCTGCAGCTGCTCGACCGAGGTCACGGTCGTTGCGGTGAAACGCTCGCGGGGCTCCGCGAGCAGGGCCTCGAGCGTCGCCTCCGGCAGATGCGCCATCAGCATCTTGCCGCTCGAGGTGGCATGCAGGACCGTCCGGTCCCCCACCCAGTTGTGCAGCGCGACGGTCCGGTGGCCCTGCGACTGGTGCACGTTGACGGCGGCGCCGCCGCGCAGCACCGCGACGTTCACCGTCTCCCCCAGCTCCTCGGCGAGCACGTCGCAGACCGGCCCCGCCACGGCGGTCAGATCCATTCCGGACCGGGTGGCCGCGGCGAGCCTGAGCACCCCGATGCCGAGCCGCGACCTGCCGGTGTCGCCGTCCCGTTCCACCAGGTCGTGAGCCGCCAGGGACGTGAGCAGACGCGACGCCGTGGAGGCGTGGACCCCGAGTTCTCGAGCGATCTCGCCGACCCCGGCCGACCCTTCGCGCGCGAGGATCTCCATCACCTGCGCGGCACGTTCGACCGACTGCACCGATCCGTTCTCGACCATGCCCCATGATAGACACACGACCAGCCGGTTTGCGCTATGCGCAGACCATTGCGCATTACGCGGACGGATGCGAGAGTGGGGTACGGACACCCCCAGGGAGGCCACGATGACCGTGCACCAGGAACCCCGCGTTCTCCTCTATCCCCGCATCCGCAAGTCGCCGTTCTTCTACGCCTCACGGCGCCACGGCGTGCAGATGTACAGCGTCTACAACCACACGTACCACCCCCGGCACTACGGCGACCCGGTCGCCGAGTACTGGGCGCTGCTGGAGGGCGTCACCCTCTGGGACGTCGGCGTCGAACGGCAGATCGAGATCTCCGGCCCCGACGCCTTCGACTTCACCAACCTGCTGGTCACCCGCGACCTCTCGAAATGCGCGGTCGGGCAGTGCAAGTACGTCTTCCTCACCGATCAGCACGGCGGGATCATCAACGACCCCGTGCTGCTGCGGCTCGAGGAGAACCGCTTCTGGCTCTCGCTCGCGGACAGCGACGTGCTGCTGTGGGCCCGCGGCGTCGCCAGCCACGCCGGGATGGACGTCCGCGTCGAGGAGGTGGACGTCGGCCCCGTCCAGGTGCAGGGCCCGAAGTCCTTCGCGGTGATGCGGGACCTGCTGGGAGACGAGGTGGCGGATCTGCGCTACTACTACCTGCACGACTTCACGATCGACGGGATCGACGTGACCGTCTCGCGCACCGGCTACACCGGCGAGATCGGCTACGAGATCTACGTGCACCACGCCTCCCGCGACGCCGAACGGCTGTGGGACCTGGTGCTCGAGGCCGGGGCGCCCTACGGCCTGCGCGTCATCGGGCCGTGCCACATCCGCCGCATCGAAGGAGGCATGCTGGCCCACGGCGCCGACATCACGGTGGACACCAACCCCTTCGAGGTGGGCATGGGGTACGACTGGATGGTCGACCTCGAGCAGGAGGCGGACTTCCTCGGCAAGGAGGCGCTGCGCCGCATCAAGGCCGAGGGACCGGCGCGCCGGCTGGTGGGCCTCGAGCTCGGCGGGGACCCCCTGGGCACCTACAACGACGGGTCGATGATCGACGCCTTCCCCGTCCTCCGTGACGGCGAGACGGTCGGCAAGGTCACCTCGGCCTGCTACTCCCCCCGCCTGGAGAAGAACATCGGCCTCGCGCTGGTGCCGTCCGCCCTCGCCGAGATCGGCACCCGCTTCACGGTCGACGTCGGCGAGCGCCCCGGCGCCCGCCTGCCCTCGGGCCTCGAGCCGGTCGATGCGGTGGTGGTGCCGAAGCCGTTCATCGACCCGACGAAGGAGCAGCCCAAGGGCGACGTCTCCGCCCTCGGCGCGGGGGCCGCGAGCGGCATCGGGGCCTGAGATGGCGCAGTCCCCCGCTCCCGGTCCTGGGCCGCATCCCGCGGCGCAGGGCCGGGAGGTGCAGTTCGAGGTCATCCCTCTGCGCGGCATCGCCGACCAGGTCGTCGCAGAGCTGCCCCCGGGCGCCCGGGTGACCGTCACCGCCTCCGCCGCCCAGGGGCTCGAGGCGACGCTGACCGTGGCCGGGGAGCTGGCACGGCAGGGATACCGCGCGATCCCCCACCTGGCCGCCCGCATGCTCCGCGACGCGGCCGAGGTCCGGGAGGTCCTGGCCCGCCTCACCGAGGCGGGGGTGGACGAGGTGTTCGTGATCGCGGGCGACGCCGCGCAGCCGGCCGGCGACCTGCCCGGGGCCCTGGAGCTGCTCGAGGCCCTCGCCGCGGCGGGCCCCGGCACGACGGTGGGGATCGGCGCGCACCCCGAGGGGCACCCCCACCTCCCGGAGGCGGAAGCCATGCGGCTGCTGCGGGCGAAGGCGGAGCACGCCTCCTACGCCGTCACCCAGATGTGCTTCGAGGCCGCGCCGCTGCTGGAATGGGTCCGCGGGCTGCGGGAGGAGGGCCTCACCCTGCCGGTGCGCCCCGGGATCGCCGTGGCCGCCGGCACCACCCGCCTGGTGCGGATCGGCACCCGGATCGGGGTGGGACGCTCGCTGCGACTGCTCGGCGGTGAGGACTCCGGTATGCGCCGCCTGCTCTCCCCGGGGCGCTGGGATCCCGGCCCCCTGCTCGAGGAGCTGAGGGAGGCGGGTGCCGCGCGCCCCGAGCTGTCGCTGTGGGCCCCGCACCTGTACACCTTCAACGCGCTGCCCGCCGCCCGGGAGACCGCGCTCGCCCGATGACGCAGGTCTCCTCGATCCCTGCACCTCTCGTCCACCGCGGTCGCACCGCACCTCCAGGCAGGTCTGGCATCGTGTGGTGACCGACACTCCCGGAAGGACACACCTCGACATGGACGAGACGGCATCGGGTGACACGGCAGCCGCCGAGAACGACACCGCCGGGGTGGTCGACGCCCTCGTGACCGCCCAGCAGGAGCGGCTCATCCGGCCCGGGGCCGATCCCGAGGAGCTGACCGCACGGATGCGCCAGGTGCACCAGGAGCTGACCACCCTGCGGATGCACTACCAGTTCGGGATCGACGAGGTGCGCACGAAGGTGGACATCCTGCGCCGCGAGTTCGAGCTGATCCACGACTACAGCCCGATCGAGCACGTCAGGGCCCGGCTGAAGTCCACCGAGAGCCTCATCGAGAAGGCGGTGCGCACCGGCGGCGACATGACGGTCCCTGCCATCCGCGAACGAGTCAGGGACATCGCCGGGATCCGGATCACCTGCAGCTTCGTCTCCGACGTCTACTGGATCGCCGACATGCTCAGCCGCCAGCGCGATCTCGAGGTGCTCACGGTCAAGGACTACATCGCCGCGCCGAAGCCCAACGGCTACCGCTCGCTGCACCTCATCGTGCAGGTGCCGGTATACCTCTCCACCCATACCGAACTGGTCCCGGTGGAGCTGCAGCTGCGCACGATCGCGATGGACTTCTGGGCCAGCACCGAGCACAAGCTGTCCTACAAGTACCGCAGGAACCTGCCCGCCCCGCTGCGCGGCGAGCTGGACGACGCCGCCCGTGCGGCCGCCGAGCTCGATGCGCGCATGGAGCGCCTGCGGGACGAGATCCGCCCGCTCTCGCCGAACTCGCCGACGGCGCCGGGCCCCGCCTCCTGACCGCTCGTCCCGCCCCGACCGTGACCGCGGCCACAGCACGGCCCATAATGGCGACATGACGGAATCGACGAGAAGCAGACGTGTACTGATCACGGGGGCGACCGGCGGCGTCGGCTCCCATCTGGCCTCCACGCTGGCCGAGGACTACGACCTCGTACTGCACGGCCGCAACCCGGAGAAGGCGCCCGAGGGTGTGGATCTGAAGATCGCAGAGCTCGACGACTACCAGCAGGTGCTGTCCGTGATGGACGGCATCGACACGGTCGTCCACATGGCGGGGGCGTCCTCGCCGGAGTCGAGCTGGGACCTCGTGCTCGAGGCGAACCTCATCGGCGTGCGCAACGTGCTGGAGGCCGCCCGGGAGGCCGGGGTGCGCCGCGTGGTGCTCGCCTCCTCCAACCACGCGATGGGGATGTACGACCGCTACGAGGAGTGGCCGGTCTACCCGGACCAGCTGCCGCGGGCGGACTCCCTGTACGGGGTCTCGAAGATCTTCGGAGAGGCGATCGGGCGGTTCTACCACGACGAGCACGGCCTGGACGTGATCAACCTGCGCATCGGCTGGTTCGCCGAGGACCCGCTCGCCGCCGAGGAGGACATCCTGCGCGCCATGTGGCTCAGCCCTCGCGACTGCACCGAGGTGGTGCGCTGCGCGATCGAGGCCGAGATCGCCTTCGGGCTGTTCTACGCGATCTCCGACAACCCCAACCGCCGCTGGTCCATGACGAACACCCAGCTGGAGCTGGGGTACCGACCGCAGGACTCCTGGACCCGCCTGCCCGGAGCCCGCGAGCAGGTCGTCGAGGGCGGCGCCGAGGTGCGGGACGACTGGCCCCGCGGGTCATGACCCGTGCCGCCGCGTCGGCGCGGGTGCTCCTGGCCCTGCTGATCCTCGCCGCCCTGCTCAGCACCACCGTGGGCGCTGCGCGGGACGGGCTGCTCCCGCAGCACCTGTCCTACTTCACCAACCAGTCCAACGCCTTCTTCGTGGTGCTGACGCTCGCCTCCCTCGCGCCGGCCGCCCGTCGCATCCCGTGGTGGGACGACGCCCGCGGGGCGGTCACGTTCTACCTCGCGATGACCGGCATCGTCTACGCCCTGCTGGTGGCACCGCTGGACGAGCTGCTGCGCTGGGACATCGGCTGGACGGGGATCGTGCTGCACCGCCTGGCACCGCTCGCGGCGCTGGTCGACTGGGTGCTCACCCCGCGCAGGTGCACGCACTCGGCCGGGCGGATCCTGTGGTGGCAGCTGTACCCGGTGGTGTTCCTGGCGCTCACCTGGGCGCGCGGCGGGTTCACCACCTGGTATCCCTACGAGTTCCTCGACCCCACCGCCACCTCCTGGGGGCAGGTGCTGCTCACCACGGCCGTGGTGCTGATCGCCTTCGTCGCGGTCGCCGCCGCCGTGCACCTGCTCGAGGGACGGGCCCGGCCGCAGGAGGTCCCGGCC